>WOZT01000048.1 GCA_011620145.1 Gammaproteobacteria bacterium
CTGGACGAATCGTGGGCAGCGTAACCGCGGGTCTTGATCATGAGGTGGACTCCTTTTTAATCGAAAATGAGCGGCCGGGCCTGCCTTTGGGCAGGTTGCGCCGCGTTGGCCGCAGCATCACCCGAATGCGGTCTGCAGTTTCGGCCAGGGCCGCAGCGAAAGGTTCCGGGACCGCGTCAGCTCCAACGGACGCTGACGGACTTGCAGGTAGCAAGGTCTGAATACGCACGCACACGCAGCGATTGCGAGTTGATGTTGAGGACACGGGGCATCCGTAGCCCGATCGATGCCACGCGGTTCAGGCCAAGCCGGCCTTGAGAAGGCTGCTGCTTCGCAATTCTCAGCGTGGCGTGGAAAGACTCAGAATCCGCTGCGCGATGCCGGTCATATCGCCGTCGAAATGATGCCCGCCAGGCAACGCTTCCACCGGCAGGACACCCTGCAGGAGCGGGCAGAGGGAATCTTCCGCATCATCTTCCCCATAGATGCAGACCGTGCGCGTGGCCGGCAGCAGGCGCGCCTCGGGCAGAATGGGATGATCGCCCTCGCCACCCAGCCACTGACTCACATGAAAGGTGAACGCAGCCCGCTGGCCCGGTCCAAGCAGGACGATCTGTTCAACCCGCCGCTGGAACGCCAGCGGGAGCCGATTGAAGGCAAACGGCAGCACATCCGCCCCTTGGGAATATCCGATCAGGATGACCCGCGCCTGCGGCCAACGCGGGCCATATTTCGACATGATCCGCTGCAGATCAGCGGCCATCCGCTCTGGGGTGCGCGGTTGCCAGAAATAGCGCAGGGAATCCAGACCCACCACCGGCACGCCCCGCGCCGCCAGGGCATCGGAAATGTTGATATCCAATCCGGCCCAGCCGCCGTCCCCGCTCAGAAACAGCGCCCAGACTGGCGGATCACTCGCGCCCTGAGCCGGGACTTCCACAAGCGGCAAATCTCCCGGCTTGGCCAAGGCCACTGGCGGCCGTTCGGGGAGGTGGGCAATCAATTGGTGATAGGTCAGAGTCAGCGCCTGCGCTCGCGCCGCCTTGCCAGTGGACTGAAGGTTCAGATCCACGGGCACCGGCAACGCGGCCGGAATCTGAGTCAGAAAATCGTGGGTTGAGGCGGTCATCTCCTCGCTTTCTGTCACCGCCCATGGACCCATGGGGCCAGAGGTGGCTTGCAGTGTACCCAGTTCCTGTTCCGCGTCGAAGCGAACGTTCAACGCTCGCCCGGTGCACAAGGGCTTGGGCAAGGGCAATTCCGGCGCGAAGCCCACCGATAAGCCACCCGCAAAACTGTCGAGCGGCGCCTGGTTCAGCACGGCATAAGTCAGTGCGGCGCCGGCATCGCGCCCCGCAACCACCGGCGGCAGATAACGTTCCAGTCCGACACGCGCCTGCACCTCGTGCGACAGATTTTCCAGATCCCCTGAGGGCAGCAGGCAATCATCTTCATCGGGCGCCATTCGCGCCAGCAAAGCGGGGACACTCACACTGATGACCAATGCCCCCTCGTCCGCCAGCAGACGGGCCATATTGCGATCTGTGCCGGTCCGGCTGTAGCCCGGCATGAGCCACAAGACCACCTGATGGATATCGCTTTGCGGGAGATCCAGCCAGACCCGATCGAATCGACCGTGGGAAAAATGTTGGCTCGAGCTCTGGCAGGCGGTGAGCAAGCACAACAGCAGCACGCCTAAAATCCGTCTCCTCACTTGGCAATCACTCCGCGCAGCCCCCCGCTGATCAGTGCAGCGATGTCGGCCAGGGCGATCAGAGGAGCCAGGCCACCCGGCGCAGCCAAATAACGGGGCTCCCAGATGGGATCGAACTTCCCCTTGAAGCTGCGCAAGCCTTTGAAGTTGTAAAAACGCTCGCCGTGCTCGAAGAGCAATCGGCCCAATTGCTGCCAGGTTGGGGCCAGATCGTGGCCGGCCATCCCGGCCAGAGGCGCCATTCCCAGATTGAACCGCGCCACACCCTGCTCCTGAAAATGCAGCATCATGCGAATGAACAGGAAGTCCATGGTGCCCGAGGGCGCATCGGGCAAATGTCGCATCAGGTCGACGCTGACTTCTTCCCCCATCTCAGTGACCAGGAGATTGGCAAACGCCACCGGGCGATTTTCCTGCCGCACCAGTGCCACCGGCAGCCGCCGCAGATAGGCGGGATCAAACGCCCCCAGGGAAAATCCCTTTTCGCGGGTGTGGTGCAGGTTGAGCCAGGCGTCTGAAATCGCTTGGAGTTCGCCAAGTACGCCATCGACCTCTGTGGCAGAGATGATCTCCAGGCTCAATCCATCGCGTTCCGCGCGGTTAAGCGCTTGGCGCAAGGATGCCCTGCGCGGCCCCTTCAGGCTGAACGACGTCAGGGGAACATGGGCTTCCTCTCCCAGTTTGAAGACTCGCAAGCCGGCATCAAGGTACCAAGGCACGGCGCGGGGTGAGGACTGATAAAAAACAGCGCGTCCGCCATGGGCACTGGCCATTTCAATAAAACGCCAGATCAGGTCGGGGGCCTCAGCGGTATCACCCACTGGATCGCGTAAAGCGATCCAGGAGCGGCCATTGTGGCCATACATGATGAAGGCGGTTCCCGTCTCCGAGAACAACAGCGACTTGTCCCCCATCAGCACCAAGCAAGCCTCCGCTGAATCCTGCCGCTTAAGGATGCTGGACGCCCGCTCTAGGGCCGGATCGGTGGGCTCATCCGGCTCATGAGGGGGCGCGTGAAACAATTGCCACAAAGCCATTCCCAGCGCGCTGAACGCAACCACCGTGACCGCCCGCAGGGAGCGGGACACATGCCCATCAAAGGTGAACTGCCACCAGAGTTTATGGGCATAGTCCACATCGTCATAGGCCAGGAACAGGACCCACAATGCCGCGCCCACCACGCAGCCCACGGCAATCAGCCAATCACTCTCGAAGGTTTGGGCAAACAAAGATGAGCGGCGCGTGAATTCGCCATGGGAAACCCACAGCAGCGCCGCCAGCGTGCTCAAACCGAGCGCTTCAGACCAGGCGATTCCTTTGGGCAAGGCAAGCACTGCGGCAAGAATGGCCAGAATCAAGGCTGCCCACCAGGCGGCATCCAGACGATGCAGCAATCCGCGAGCGACAAACAACATGGCCAACCCGGCCACACTGCCGATTAAATGCGCAGCCTCCACAATCGCCAAGGGCACATGCAGGGCGAGCAAATCGGCCGCTTCATCGGTGGTCGGCGTTACCCCTGACAGCAACAGCAAGACCCCGGCGACAAAAGTCAGAATGGCCAGCAGGACCGGTGAAAGCCGGGCGGCGGCTTGACCGACGGGAGCAGCCTTGGCGCGGCGCAGTTCATACGCTGTCAGCAGAACCGTGGCAAGTACCAGCGGCAACAGGTAATACACGCCACGATAGAGAATAAGCGCACCGAGCAGGGTTTCGGTCGGCGCCCGATCGCCACAAGCAAGCAGAATGACGGCCTCGAATACCCCCAAGCCACCGGGCACGTGACTCACCACGCCAAGACTGATGGCGAGGGCGAAATACACCATGAAACCGGGGAAGGAAATCGCCCCCGGCGGCATCAAGAACCACAGCGTCGCCGCGCAGGCCCCCAGATCCACCACCGAAATCGCCAACTGCCCCAGCACCAGGCCTGCGGGAGGCAGCGAAAAGCTCCCCCACTTGCCGAGCTGGATCCTGGAGCGGGTCAGGCACAGACCGAGGAAACCCGCAATGGCCAAAAGCACTACTGCGGCCATGGCCCGCAGTGCCCCTGCTGGCAGCGGAATCAGATCCACCATGTAAGGGGCGCCCCACAGCATGCCGCCAGCGCCAAACACCAGCACCCCCAAGCCAAAGGCCCCCGCATTGAAGCCGATCACCTTGAAAATCTGTGTCGGTTCCACACCCGCTGCCGTATACAGACGCATGCGCACGGCGCCGCCGGTCATCACCCCGAGTCCAACCGAGTTACTGATTGCGTAGGCGATAAAAGCCGTCGTCACAACGGTGGAGCGGCGCACGCTCACCCCGGCATAACGCAGCGCCGAGGCGTCATAGCCGGTCAGCGCGAGGTAGCTGATTGCCGTTGCCAGCACGGCCAGCGCGATGCGGCTGGATGGTGTACTGCGGATCGCTTCAACCAGCGTTTGATAGTCCACGGTTTCGATGACGTGGCGCAAACCACCCAACACCAAAACCGCCACGACCATAACGGCGAGCGTCAGCAGGGGCGTACGCCAACGGGACCAGAATCGCTTGATCCACTGCAGCACGGGCGGAGTATCCGTGATCTCCAAGCCCCTTTCAGGGAGAGCGTGCTTTTCTTTGATCGGCATAAGCTTCAATTCCATTGCATGGGACGAATCGCCCGCATCGGTCTCACATCCAGGGTTTGGCTCAGTCCGGCCACAAATCGCGGATGGCGGCGATGCCCTGGCCACCCAGCCGCTGTGCGCGCTGCAGATCAGCCACACCGACGCCGCCCAGGGCATAGACCGGCAGACCCGCGTCCCGCACCTGCCGCCCCCAACGCCGCCAGCCCAAAGGCGTCGCGGCGGCATGATCCGGTGTGGTCCGCACGGGCGACAGCACGGCAAAATCCAGCGCCAAGGCGCTCGCTCGCGCCAGA
>WOZT01000087.1 GCA_011620145.1 Gammaproteobacteria bacterium
GGCCGATGCTACACTTCAGCCCAATTCCCACCCCGCGAGAACCATCCGTGGAAGCCGTCGACACCCTGCTGCATGCCGCGTGGATCATCCCCGTTGAACCGGAGGGTGCGGTCTGGCCGGATCACAGCCTGGCCATTCGGGATGGACGCATCGTGGCGGTGCTGCCGCGCCATGAGGCGCAAGCGCGATTCATGGCAGCCGCCGAGGTCCATCTGCCCCGGCAGGCCTTGATCCCCGGCCTCGTCAATACCCACACCCACAGCGCCATGAACCTGTTGCGGGGCTTGGCGGATGACCTGCCGCTGATGACCTGGCTGGGCGAGCACATCTGGCCCACCGAGCAGCGCTGGGTGGACGCGACCTTCGTCGAGGCCGGCAGCCGGCTGGCGGTGGCCGAGATGATCAAGGGCGGCACCACCTGCTTCAACGACATGTATTTCTTTCCCGAGCAGACCGCGCGCGTCGCCGCCGAGTGCGGGATACGCGCCTGTATCGGCATGATTGTGCTGGATTTCCCGACCCGATATGCCCAGAACGCAGATGACTACCTGCACAAGGGGCTGGCCCTGCACGACGCCTGGCGCGATCACCCCCTGATCCACACCGCGTTCGCGCCCCATGCCCCCTACAGCGTATCCGACGCGCCGCTGCGCCGGCTCAAGGTGCTGGCCGACGAGCTCGACGTCCCCATCCACATGCATGTGCATGAGACCGCCGCCGAGGTGGCCGAGGCGATCACCCGCGATGGCCGCCGTCCGCTGGCGCGCCTGGAGGCCCTGGAGCTGTTGGGACCCAATTTCATGGCCGTCCACATGACCCAGTTGGTGGACGCGGAAATCGCCCTGCTGGCCCGCACCGGCAGCCATGTCATCCACTGCCCCGAATCCAACCTCAAGCTGGCCAGCGGCTTTTGTCCGGTGGCGCGCCTGCTGGCGGCGGGCGTGAATGTCGCCCTGGGCACGGATGGGGCGGCCAGCAACAACGACCTGGACCTTTTGTCCGAGATGCGCACCGCCGCCCTGCTGGCCAAGGGCGTCAGCGGGGATGCCGCCGCCGTGCCGGCTTTTCAGGCTTTGCAGATGGCCACCCTGAACGGCGCCCGGGCGCTGGGGATCGGCGACCAGATCGGCAGCCTGCGCCCTGGCAAATGGGCCGATGTGGTGGCCGTGGATCTGGGCGGCCTGGACCGGCAACCGCTGTATCACCCCCTTTCCCAACTCGTCTACACGGCCCACCGCGATCATGTCACCGATGTCTGGGTGGCCGGTCGGCCGCTGCTGCGGGCCGGCGTCCTGACCCATCTGGATGAAGCCGCACTCATCCAGAGCGCCCGGGAATGGGGCGTCCGCATCGCCACCACCCCGCAGGAGACTTCCAATGGCTGAAACGGCCGACAATGTCGATCCGCAGGAAATCCGCAAATTCGCCGCCCTCGCCAGCCGCTGGTGGGATCCGCACAGCGAATTCAAGCCGCTGCACGACATCAACCCGCTGCGCCTCAACTACATCGACCAGCACAGTCCGCTGAACGGGCAACGGGTGCTGGACGTGGGTTGCGGCGGCGGCCTGCTGAGCGAGGCCATGGCGCTGCGCGGGGCGGACGTCACCGGCATCGACATGGGCGAGGCGCCGCTCGCCGTGGCCCAGCTGCATGCGGAACAATCGGGCGCCTCGGTGCGTTACCTGCATCGCACCGCCGAGGCCATGAGCGACGCCGAGGCGGGCAGTTACGACATCGTCACTTGCCTGGAGATGCTGGAGCATGTCCCCGACCCCGCTGCCGTGGTCGCCGCCTGCGCCAAGTTGGTGAAACCGGGCGGGCAGGTGTATTTCTCCACCCTCAACCGCACGCCAAAATCCTTCCTGTTCGCCATCGTGGGTGCGGAATACGTGCTGCGCCTGCTGCCGCGCGGCACCCATGAGTACGCCAAGTTCATCCGCCCCTCGGAGCTGGAGAGCTGGATCCGCGCCAGTGGCCTCACCCTGCGCGATCTGACCGGCATGCACTACAACCCGGTGCTGCGCTACTACTGGCTGGGTCCCGGCGTGGGGGTCAACTATATGGTGCGCTGCAGCCGCGATGACTGAAGGCGCCGCAAACCTGAGCGCGGGACTGCCGGGCGCGACCGCATCGAATGACGCCACCCCCAGCTGGCCCATCCGCGCCGTGCTGTTCGACCTGGATGGCACCCTGGTTGATACGGCGCCCGACCTGGGGGCGGCCCTCAACGTCCTGCGTCGCCGCGCGGGACTGGCCGAACTGCCCATCGAGCGCATCCGGCCCTGGGTGTCCCACGGCGGACGCGGCCTGATCCGCGGCGGCTTCGGCTTGCAAGACAACGCGCCCGAAGTCCAGCCCTTGCTGGACGCGTTGTTGAGCGAATACGCCGCGGCCATCTGTGTCCACACCCGCCTGTTCCCCGGCATGGACGCCGTGCTGGACCAACTGGAGGCCCGGCAACTGGCCTGGGGCATCGTCACCAACAAAATCACCCGCTTCGCCACGCCGCTGCTGGACCAGTTGGGTCTGACCCGGCGGGCGGGGTGCGTGGTGTGCGGCGACACCCTGCCGGTCGGCAAACCCGACCCCGCACCCGTCCGACTGGCCTGCGAACGACTGGGCATCGCCCCGGCGGCCTGCGTGCTGGTCGGCGATGACCGGCGCGACATCGAGGCAGCGCGTGCGGCGGGCGCCTGGTCGCTCGCCGTCACCTACGGCTACGGGGTCGAAACGGATCCACCCGCGAGCTGGGCGGCCCACAGCCTGCTGCACACCCCCACCGACCTGCTGCACTGGCTGGACCGGGCCCCATGACGCCCCAGGATTATTGCCGGGACGTGCTGGACCGGCGCGCTCCCGAATGGCGCGTGATGCTGAGTTTCACATCGCCCGGTTCGCGGTCCCTGCTGGAGGCGCTCTTTGCGCTGCGGGTGGAACTGGAGGATCTGGTCGCCTTCGCGGTCGAGCCCGGCGTCGCCGCGACCAAGCTGCAATGGTGGCGCGATGCATTGGTCGCCT
Source organism: Gammaproteobacteria bacterium (assembly GCA_011620145.1). Taxonomy (GTDB): domain Bacteria; phylum Pseudomonadota; class Gammaproteobacteria; order UBA5335; family UBA5335; genus Macondimonas. Next base: position 3,020 of record WOZT01000087.1, read on the forward strand.
ACCCACAACACGCGGAACATCCCATCATCACTGCCCTGGCGCAGGCGGATAGCGTCGCCCTCGACCGGGATCGCCTGCTGGCCTGGTGCGACGGCCTGGGCGTCGACCTGCAGCGCAATGAGATCGTCGATGAGCGCGATCTGGACGATTTGCTGCTGCGCCGGGGTGGAAACTTCGGCGCCCTGCTGGCCAGCGCCCTGGATCACCGCGCCGCACTGGCCGGTCAACAATGGGGCGCGGTCGCGGCCTGGCACCGTCACCTGCTACGCCTGCCCCGCCAGGCGACCCATGGCATTGTCGAACTGCCCGCCGCCTGGCTGATCCAGTCCGAGATCACGGCGCAACAACTGGCCACCCCCCCCCCCGAAGCGCCAGCCCAGGCGTTTTATGCCAGACTTATCGGTCAGGTGATCCGCCAGACCGAGCGCGTCCGGACGGCTCATCCCAGTCGACCGGCCCTGCTGCCGCACCAGTTGGAGCTGAGTTTGTTCGCGCGGCGCCTGGACCGCTGGCAGCGGCAGGGATTCGAGGCCAGCCTTGCGCTACAGACGCTTCCGCCCCTGCGGCGACTGGGGGTACTGTGGCGGGCCGCCCGGCGTCATCGCCGTGATACGCGGCGCGCCAGCCGCCATTTCATTCAACCCTGATTTCAAGGTTCAGCCCATGACGACCCCCTCCACCGACCCTTTCGATTTACGTGATCGCGTCATCCTGGTCACCGGCGCCAGCAAGGGCATTGGCCGCGCCGTCAGTCTCGCGCTGGCGCGCCAGGGCGCCACCGTCATCCTGAGCGGTCGACGGGTCCCGGAACTCGAACAGGTCTACGACGCCATCAAGGCGGCAGGCGCCCCGGAACCGGCCATCGCGCCGCTCAATCTGGAGTCGCTGCACTGGGACGAATGCCAGGGGCTCATCGACCAGATCCAGACCACCTTCGGGCGGCTGGACGGTCTGTTGCATAATGCCGCCCACCTGCACGGCCTCACCCCGCTCAGCCATTTCCCCATCGAGGAGTGGTACCGCACCCTGCAGGTCAACCTCAATGCGCCCTTTCTGTTGACGCGCTGCTGTTTGCCGCTGCTGATGGCGTCACGCGATGCCTCGGTGCTGTTCAGCGCGGACAGCACCGGCCGCAAGGGCAAGGCCTATTACGGCGCCTACGGGGTGAGCAAGTTCGCCGTGGAGGGCTTGATGCAGGTGATGGCGGAGGAAGTCGAGTCCAACACACCGATCCGGGTCAACAGCCTGGATCCCGGCTGGGTCGATACCGCCCTTTACCACCGCATCTACCCCGAACGCGCCCACGCCGACCTGCCCGCGCCCGATGCCGTCTGCCGCCCTTATCTGTTTCTGCTGGGGCCGGGAAGCCGCGGCCTGAGCGGCCAGGCCTTCAGCGTCCGCGAGGGAGGCCCCTGGAGCGAATGAGGCTGCATTTTGCCGGCGCTGACCCATTGGGTTCGGCGCCGGCATGGGCTATACTCTCGCGCCTTGATCCTGTGCCGGGATGGCGGAACTGGTAGACGCGCCGGACTCAAAATCCGGTTCTCGTGAGGGAGTGCGAGTTCGACTCTCGCTCCCGGCACCA
>WOZT01000269.1 GCA_011620145.1 Gammaproteobacteria bacterium
TGCCGCCGGCCTGAATCCACATGCCCCACACGATCAGTTGCTTGCGGCCGATGCGATCGGACCAGGCGCCGGTGAACAACTGGCCGATGCCCCACACCGCCGGGTAGATGGCCGCGAGTATGCCGATCTGCTTGAGAGTCATCCCGGCGGCGGCGAAAAACAGCGGGAACAGTCCCCAGGCCATGCCGTCGTTGAGATTGTTGACCAACCCCGCCTGACTCACGCTGGACAGGTTGCGGTCGGTGAGCGAGGCGCGGCGGAAAATCTCGCGCTGGCTCGGTATCGGCGTGGCGTCGTCGCCGTGGTGGGTGCGCACCTCGTGGGCGACATGGTGCCGGGTCTCGCGCACCAGTAATGCCGACAGCCCGAGGCCGAACGCCACATAGCCCACGCCCAGCCAGAAGGGCTCCGGACGCAGACCGTAACGGGCGGCGATCCAGCCGGTGGCGAGCGCGCTGGCGGCGACCGCGAGATAGCCCGAGAACTCGTTGAGCCCCATGGCGAGGCCGCGCTGTTTGGGCCCCACCAGGTCGATCTTCATGATCACCGTGGTCGACCAGGTGAGTCCCTGACTGACGCCCAGCAGCACATTGGCGGCCAGCACCCAGTTCCAGTCCGGTGCCCACATCAGCAGGAAGGGCACCGGCGCCGCCGCCAGCCAGCCGGCCACCAGCACGTGCTTGCGCCCATAGCGGTCCGACAGGCGCCCGGCGAAATAGTTGGTGAGCGCCTTGGTGATGCCGAACACGACGATGAAGGACAGGATCGCGGTGCGCGCGGCGAGCTGGAATTCCTGCTCGGCGATGGCGGGCAGGATGCTGCGTTCCAGCCCCACCATGGCGCCGACGAAGGCATTGACCAGTACCAGCAGCGCGAACTGCGGCAGGTTCTCGCGCAGGCCGAGGCGGATGCCGGAGGCCGGTTCCATCAGGGGGTGAGCCCCAGATTGGCGCGCACCATGGCGTCCATGGCCGCCGGGCGCGGCGGTATGTCCCGGGTCAGCGCGTCGACAAAGGCGGCCTTGTCCAGCGCCAGCACGGCGTTCCAGCGTTTCTCGAAGCCGAGCGTCGAGGACGGTTTGCCCGAGAGGCCGGCGCCGCACAGGCTGCCGGCCTGATGGCCGGGGTAGATCTCGATCTCGTCGGGCAGGTTGAGGATGTTGGCGTGCAGGCTGTCATGGAGCACGCCAGCCATCTCCCGTTCCTGGCCGGCGAGATCCGGCCGCCCGATGGCGCCGACGAACAGGGTGTCGCCCGTGAGCACGAACCAGGGCGCCTCCCCCCGGCGCAGGTCGGTGACCAGCAGGCAGACGCTGTCGGGGGTGTGGCCCGGAGTGTGCAGCACCCGGACCTGGACATTGCCGACCGCGATCACCTGGCCGTCCGCGAGTGGGGTGAAGTCGAACTGCACCCGGCCGCGGTCGGACTCGTGCAGGCAGTAGGGCGCGTCAGTGCGCCGCGCCAGCTCGCGCCCGCCCGAGTAGTGGTCGGCATGGACGTGGGTGTCGATGACGTGGGTGATGCGCACCTGGGCGCGCTCGGCCTCGGCGATGAACCAGTCCTCGTCGCCGGCCACCACATCGACGGCCACCGCCTTGCCCTGGCCAGCGCAGCCGAAGAAGTAGGAGAGGGAAGCTTGTTTGGTTGCGAGCTGTTTGAAAAACATGACGACCTCCTCAGAACACCAGAACTTTGTCTGCCGCGGCGGTCCACTCGGCGAGTTGGGCGAGGGTCGAGCGCGGCACGCCCTCGATCAGGTCCGTATCCAGCAGGCCACGGGCGTCCATGCAGGTGCCGCAGACGCCCACTTCACCCTGGCGGGCGACCTTGCCCAGCATGAGTTGCAGGTTGTAGTAGCCCTCCGGGACTTTCTGCCCGGCGCGGGCGCAGCCCACCGCATCACCGAGGAGGAACACCTGCACCGATTGCTCCCCATGCCCGACGAGTGCGCCGGCGAGGCGCAGCGCGTTGTAGGCGCGTTCGCTGCCGTAAGGACCATCGTTGAGAATGAACAGGGTATGGGTCATTGCCGTTTCCTCCGTTTTACCTTTGCCATTCAAGCCGCTGCAGCGCGCTCGACCGGCAAGCCAGCCGCCTGCCACTCGCTGACCCCGTCCGAGAGCTTGCGCACCCGGAATCCGCGCCGGGCGAGCCGTTGCAGCGCCTCCTCCGACAGCAGGCAGAACGGACCACGACAGTAGGCGACGATCTCGCAATCGCGTGGCAACTCGTCGAGGCGTTGTTCGATCTCGGCCAGAGGCATGGAGCGCGCATAGGGCAGGTGCGCAGTCTGGTACTCGTCCTGCGGGCGCACGTCGATGACGATGATCGCGCCACGTCTTGCCTGCTCCAACAGTTCGGCCCGATCCAGCGAGACCAGTTGCTGCGGATCGGCGGTGATGCTTTGCAGGGCCACGCGCAGCTCGACCAGGTGCGCCTCGGCGACCTCACGCAGCTTGACCCACAGCCCGGCGACATCGCCGCCGCTCAGGCGGTAGATCATGTACTTGCCTGCGCGCCGGGTGACCACCAGCCGCGCCTCGCGCAGCGCTTTCAGATGGGCGCTGGCCAGCCGCACGTCGATGTCGAGCTCGGCGGCCAGCGCCTCGACCGTTTTCTCGCCCTGGGCCAGCACTTCCAACAGTTCGAGCCGCTTCGGGCTGCTGAGGGCCTTGCCAATGCGGGCGACCTGTTCGTACAGGAGATCTTTCGCGGTTCTTTTGTCCATAGAAACAATCTAATTATTATTAGATTGTTTGTCAAACTGCACCGCAAGGCAAAAACGGGGTCAGACTCGATTTAATCCGAGAATTTGTGGCGAAGGTTGTTTATGGCATCTGCGATGCGGTGACGGGCTTGATCTGGGTCAAATGGGTCCGCTGGCGGTGGGTGTATTACCAGCCGGGGGATCGTCGGCCTGATCCTGGCTTTTCCGGGAGACGCCCCCAACTTTCGATCGCGCCGAGGGTCCAATTCGCGCATCCGGCATGGCATCATCAATCACCTCTACTTCCCGGTGACTCGGAAAAACGAGGACGCTTCATCACTACCAACTGAAGTAATCCTGGGACACATAAAAAAGGCCGGGGAAAACCCGGCCTTTTTGTTTCAATGAAAATGGATGCGTGGCATCAGTAACGATATTCGCCGTTCTGGATGGCCTGATAGATGGGCAAAGTCAGCAGCACATAGGTGTCTGTTCCGGGCAGCCAGACATAGATCGGATCAGCTACCTTGTTGACGTCGAAGCCGTCCGATTTGAGGTCGGTTTTCTTGTATTTGAAGGTGCCCGTGGTTTCCATCTGCTGACGCAGGCGCAGGAAAATCGGCACGGCGAAAGGCGGTAGTTCCCGGCGCACGAACGCCAGTAGTTCCTTGAAATCCAGTTCAGATTCCGGGATCGCGGGGGTAATGGCGGCCATGCCGGCCCGGCCGTCGGTGTTGGGAATCTGGACTCCGTAGACCACGGCTTCCTCAATGTGCGGATGACTGCTGAGGATGCTTTCCAGTTCCGTCGTGGAGACGTTCTCGCCTTTCCAGCGGAAGGTGTCGCCGGTGCGATCGACGAACTGGTAATGGCGGCAGCCGATGTGGCGGATCAGATCGCCGGTGTTGAAATAGACGTCCCCCTCCTTGAACACATTGCGCAACAGGGCGGCCTCGGTCTTTTCCTTCTGGGTATAGCCTACGAAGGGCGTTGCCTTGGTGACCTTGCCCAGCAACAAACCGGCCTCGCCATCATCTGCCGGGACCAGATGGCCCTGGGCGTCACGGACTGGCTGATCGGCGTCCTTGTCGTACTTCACCAGGGCAATGTTGCCACCCCCGAAGCCGATGGTGTTATCCATGTTGAAGAGATTCAGGAAGGCCACATTGCCTTCGCTGGAGGCATAGAACTCATAGATGTTGTTGATGGCAAAGCGCTGGCGGAATTCCCGCCAGATGGCGGGCCGCAAGCCATTGCCGATCATCATGCGCACCGGGTTCTCGGCATCTTCCGGCTGGGGCGGGCGGTTCAGCAGATAGCGACACAGTTCACCCACATAACCAAAGCCGGTGCAACGATAATGATGAATGTCCTTCCAGAACTCGCTGGCGCTGAATCGGCGCCGAATCACCACCGCGGCGGGCCCGGCGACGATGGCCCCCCAGCACACCAGCATTCCCGTGGCGTGGTAGAGCGGCAAGGTGAGATAGAAAATGTCGTTGGAGCGCATGCCCGAGATCACATGGCCAAAACCGGCATGAGCCGCCAGCCAGCGTTCGTGATTGGTGATGGAGGCCTTGGGCATGCCGGTCGTGCCGGATGTGTAGATGTAGAAGAGAAAGTCTTCCTTGGTCACGCCGGCGGTGGTGGGTGGATTGGCATCGGACATCCGGGACAGACTGCGGGCGAGATTCTCATAACCTGCGGGCTCTTGTCCGAAATCCTTGGGTGTGTCGGTATCCGCCATGAAGGTGAAGGCATTGGCTGGCAGATCCAGATCGCCGCGCACGGCTTCAATGGGAGCGATGAGTTCCTCACCGACGATGGCCAGGACGGGCTTGACCAGATTGATGCTGTAGGAGAGCACCTTGCCGGTC
>WOZT01000259.1 GCA_011620145.1 Gammaproteobacteria bacterium
AATGCATGACGACGCGCAACCTTGAGTTTTTCTTCAAGCCCCGCTCAGTGGCCCTGATTGGCGCCAGTCGCGATCCCCATCGGGTGGGCGGCGCGGTGGCGCGCAATCTCCAGGCCGGCGGCTTTGCCGGGCCGGTGATGCTGGTGAACCGGCGCAGCGAGCCCGATGCGGCTCATGGGGTCTACACGCGCCTGGCCGATCTGCCGCAGGTGCCTGAACTGGCTGTGGTGGCGGTGCCCGCGCCTCAGGTGCCGGAAACCATCGCCGAATTGGGCGCAGCGGGTACGCGGGCCGCCGTGGTGCTTTCGGCGGGCTTCGAGGAAATGGACGGCGAAGCGGGCGCCGCGCTGCAGCGGGCGACGCTGGAGGCGGCCCAGCCTCACCTGATGCGCATCATCGGCCCCAATTGCCTGGGCATTCTCATGCCCAAGGTGGGGTTGAATGCCAGCTTCGCGCATCTCATGGCCCGGCCCGGCAACCTGGCCTTCATCGCTCAGTCCGGCGCCATCCTCACCGCCGTGGTGGATTGGGCAGAGGATCGAGGCATCGGCTTTTCGGCGCTGATTTCGCTGGGGGCGTCGGCGGATGTGGATTTTGGCGACCTGCTGGACTACCTGGCGAATGACTGGGACACCCGCGCCATCCTGATCTATGTGGAGTCGGTGCGGCACGCGCGCAAGTTCATGTCAGCGGCGCGACTGGCAGCGCGCCTGAAGCCTGTGATCGTGGTCAAGGGCGGACGCTATGCCCAGTCCGCCCAAGCAGTCGCTTCCCACACCGGGGCGCTGGCGGGGGTGGATGCGGTCTATGCGGCGGCCTTCCGGCGCGCCGGCATGGTGCAGGTGGACTCCATGGCCGAGCTGTTCGATGCGGTGGAAACCCTCGGACACTCCAATCCCCGCTTCGGGGAACGCCTGGCCATGATCACCAATGGCGGCGGTATCGGGGTGCTGGCTACCGATGAGCTGACGCGGTTGGGGGGTAGCCTGGCCACCCTGTCCGAAAATACCCGCCACCGGCTGCGGGACGTGCTGCCGCCCCTGTGCAGCACGCAAAATCCAGTGGATGTGCTGGGCGATGCCGACGCCAGCCGCTATCGCGAAAGCTTGCGCATTCTCTACGAGGCCCCGGAGGTGGATACGGTGGCGGTGTTCAACTGCCCGGTGGGGGTGGCCAGCAGCCAGGAGGCGGCCGAGGCGGTCATCGAAATCCATAAGACCCCCCGCAAGGGCTTGCTGACGAATTGGCTGGGGGCCAAGACCGCCCAACTGGCACGCGAGGCCTTCGCGGCGCACCACATTCCCAGCTACGAAACCCCCGATCAGGTGATCCGCGCCTACATGCACCTCATCCGCTACCGGCGCAACCAGCGTCTTTTGCTGGAAACGCCGCCTTCCATGCCGCAGGCCTTCCTCCCCGATACCGAGGCGGCGCGGGCGGTCATCGACCGGGCGCGGGCGCGGGGCGGCGGTTGGCTGTCCCTCGCCGAGGGGATGGCCTTGCTGGCGGCCTATCGCATTCCGGTGGTGCAAACCGCGGCGGTTGCCACGCCGGAGGATGCGGCCACCCAGACGGCGGCCTGGGCCGTTCCGGTGGTGCTCAAGGTGTCCTCACCGGACATTCTCCACAAGCGGGCCATGGGCGGCGTGGCACTCAATCTGCAGACCCCCGAGGCGGTGGCCGAGGCGGCGCGGGGCATTCTGGCCCATCTGCGGGAACATCAGCCCCATGCCCGGATCGAAGGATTCACGCTTCAACCCATGATGCCCAAGGGGGAAAACAACGAGCTGATCCTGGGCATGACGACGGATGCGGTGTTCGGGCCGGTGCTGTTGTTCGGTCAGGGCGGAAATGCGGTCGAGGCCCTGAACGACACGGCGTTTACGCTGCCTCCTCTGAATCTGCACCTGGCCTGCGATCTGATCGAACGCACCCGGATCTACCGGGTGCTGCAGGGCGTCGGGGGTATTCCGGCGACGCGCATCGATGATGTGGCGCTGAGCTTGGTGAAGCTGTCCCAGCTGGCGGCCGACTTGCCGGAGGTGGTGGAGATCGAGATCAATCCGCTGCTGGCTGGGGAGGAGGGCGTACTCGCGCTGGATGCCCGGGTGCGGGTGGACCTGTCCGCGCCGGCTGGCGATGAGCATTTCGCGATCCGGCCTTACCCCAAGGAACTGGAGCAGTCCTTCGAGTTGGCCGACGGCCATTCCTTGCTGCTGCGTCCCATCCAGCCCGAGGACGAACCGGCCCTGATCGAGCTGTTCGATGCCATGACCGAGGAGGAGCGCTACATGCGCTTTTTCTCGCCCATGAGCCATGTGCCCCACCAGCTGGCGGCTCGGCTGAGCCAGATCGACTATGATCGGGAGATGGCGCTGGTGCTGACCGAACCGGGTTTGCCGGGCCAGGCGCGTATCCTCGCCGGGGTGCGCATCGCCGGGGACCCCAACGATGAGCGCTGCGAATTCGCCATCGGTGTGCGCCACGACCAGGGCGGCAAGGGTTTGGGCATGCGACTGATGGAGCGCATCATCGAATACGCCAGGCAGCGCGGTTATCGGGAAATCTACGGGGACATCCTGCGGGAAAATGGCGCCATGCTGGCCGTGTGCCGCAAGCTGGGGTTTGAGATCGCCTCCGGCTCGGAGAACAACCTTGTCCGCGCCACGATGACCTTGTAATTCCGGAGCCATTCAGGCTGCACGGCGAAGCTGTTTACCCCGAGATTCCCAACAGGAGGGAACCAAGATGAAACCCACCGATATTGCCCGTGGACTGGCCCTGCTCTTGGGCCTTGCCTTCGCGGCCTCCAGCCTCGCCAGCCCGCCTTCCGTGACGGTCTACAAGGACCCGCGTTGTGGCTGCTGCGCGGCGTGGGTACGCTACTTGACCCAGGCCGGCTTTACTGTCACCACGCATGATGTGTCCGATCTGCCCGAGCGCAAGCGGGCGCTGGGTGTTCCTGCGCAGTTGAATTCCTGCCATACCGCGCAGGTGGGGCCTTATGTGGTGGAAGGCCATGTTCCGGCCGCTGCCATCGAACGCCTGCTGCGTGAACAGCCCAAGGCGATTGGCATCGCCGTTGCGGGCATGCCGGTGGGTTCGCCGGGCATGGAGGGGCCGAACCCGCAACCCTACGAAGTGAAGCTGTTCGATGCACACGGCGAGCAGGTTTTCGAGCGCTATTGAGGGTGGCTTGCCGGCTGGGCGTTCGCTGCTATAATCCGGGCCTCTCGAGACGGGCAATGCAGGCCTGTTTCCGACCGTTTATGGTGGCCCCGGTTGGTCCCTTCGCGACGATACATTGTGAACCCCGTGAGACCCGGAAGGGAGCAGCGGCAGCAGTGGACTCGAGCGCCGGAGTGTGGCTGGCCGGGGCCGCCACCCGTTTGGGGCTTGCCTTTTTGAATCCGCCGGCATGGGAAGGTCGATGAGCTACACCGTACTGGCCCGCAAATGGCGTCCCCATGGCTTCCAGGAACTGGTCGGGCAGGAGCACGTGGTGCGGGCGCTGTCCAATGCCCTCACCCAGCAGCGCCTGCACCACGCCTACCTGTTCACCGGCACGCGCGGCGTGGGCAAGACCACGCTCGCCCGCATCCTGGCCAAGTGCCTGAATTGCAATGAGGGAATCACGGCGGCGCCCTGCGGCCGCTGCGACGCCTGCCAGGAAATCGATCAGGGCCGGTTCATGGACCTGATCGAGGTGGACGCGGCCTCGCGCACCAAGGTGGACGACACCCGCAGCCTGCTGGACAACGCCCAGTACGCCCCCGGCAAGGGACGCTTCAAGATCTACCTGATCGACGAAGTGCACATGCTCTCAACCCATTCTTTCAACGCCTTGCTCAAGACGCTGGAAGAGCCGCCCGAGCATGTGAAATTCCTGCTGGCCACCACCGACCCGCAGAAGCTGCCGGTGACGGTGTTGTCGCGCTGCCTGCAGTTCAACCTGCATCGCCTGGCCGCCGATCGCATCGCCACCCACCTGGCGCACATTCTGGAATCCGAGGGCATCGCGTCTGACCCGCCCGCGCTCCGCGCCCTGGCGCGGGCAGCCGATGGCAGCGTGCGCGACGCACTGAGCCTGCTCGATCAGGCCATTGCCTATGCCGGCGGTCGACTGACCACGGCGGATGTGGATGCCATGCTGGGCACCGTCAACCGCCTGCAGGTGGATGGTTTGCTGGCGGCACTGGCGGCTGGGGATGCCGACGCCGTCTGGCAGGTGCTCACGGCCTGGCGGCAACGCAGTCCGGATTACAGCGGCCTGCTCGATGCCCTGGCCCTGCGTCTGCAGGCCATCGCCTTCCAGCAGACCTTTGGCCGTCTGACCGAGGACGAGGAGCCGATCGAGGCGAGCTTGCTGGACGCGCTTTCCCCCGCCGCCGTGCAGGTGTATTACCAGATTTGTCTGTTGGGCAAGCGCGACTTGCCCCTGGCGCCGGATCCGGCGAGTGGCTTTGAGATGGTGGTGCTGCGGTTGCACGCGTTTCGTCCGCAATCACCAGAGCGTACGGAATCTCTGGCG
>WOZT01000092.1 GCA_011620145.1 Gammaproteobacteria bacterium
CAGGCCGGCTGGACCGTGCGTTATGAGGCCCGTGAGGCGCGGGTGGCTGAAGTGCCCTTGCCGACGCGGCTCACCCTGGATCGGGGCGATCTGAGCCTGCGCTTGCTGGTGGAGCATTGGGATGTGGACCCCGCCCGCCTGTGTCCGGCGTCCTTGCCGTGAACGCCGCGCGCATGACCCGCTGGCCCGCGCCGGCCAAGCTCAATCTGTTTCTTCATGTGCTCGGCCGCAGGCCCGATGGTTATCACGACCTGCAGACCTTGTTTCAATTCGTCGCGTTCGGCGATGAGGTTTTCATCGAGCCGACCGAGGATGGTGAGATCCAGTTGATCAAAGGGGCGGCGGGCGTGCCCGCGGGCGCGGATTTGATCGAACGGGCCGCGCGTTGCCTGCAGGCGCAGACGGGGGTGCGGGCCGGGGCCCGTCTCGGCGTCAACAAGCGTATTCCCCAAGGCGCTGGCCTGGGCGGCGGAAGTTCCGATGCCGCCACGGTCTTGGTGGCGCTCAATTATTTGTGGGGAACCGGACTCACGCCGGATGCGTTGGCCGAACTGGGGTTGACCCTGGGGGCGGATGTGCCGGTCTTCGTGCGCGGTCATGCCGCCTGGGCCGAGGGGGTGGGGGAGCGATTGGTATCCGTGGAGATTCCCGAGCCCTGTTACCTGATTGTCTGGCCGGAATGCTCAGTGTCCACTGCGCGGGTTTTCGAAGACCCTGAATTGACAAGAAACTCGCCTCGAATGAAAATGGCCGACTTCCTTGCAGGGAAGGGTCGGAACGACTGTGCGCCCGTGGTACGCCGGCGTTACCCCGAGGTGGCCCGGATGTTGGACTGGCTGGAGACTCATGCGCCGGCCCGCCTCACCGGCACCGGTGGCGCTGCATTTGCGGCCTTCGACCACGCCGAGGCGGCTGATGCCCTTTTGGGGCGGTTGCCTGCGGGTTGTGCCGGGGTGGTGACGCGCGGGTGTAACCAGTCTCCCCTGCATCGGGTTCTTGCGGCGGCCATCGCCGGGAACCCAGGATCGGTTTTCGGTTGTCTTGGGGCGTAGCCAAGCGGTAAGGCACGGGGTTTTGATCCCCGCATTCCTAGGTTCGAATCCTGGCGCCCCAGCCATTCATCATGGCGCCCACTCTGGCGGGTCGGGGTGCAAGCGGCCCAAATCACGGGAATGACGATGACGTTTGAAGGGCAGTCCCCTGGTTTGGATGGGGCCAAATTCATGGTCTTTTCGGGCACCGCCAACCGTGCGCTTGCCCAGGCCATTGCCAACCACCTGATGGTCCCGCTGGGCAAGGCCATGGTCGGCCGCTTCAGCGACGGGGAAATCACGGTCGAAATCGAGGACAACGTCCGCGGCCGCGATATCTTCCTGATCCAGACCACCAGCGCGCCCACCAACGATCACGTGATGGAAATGCTCATCATGACCGATGCGCTGCGCCGCGCCTCGGCGCGCAAGGTGATCGCGGTGGTGCCCTACTTCGGTTATGCCCGCCAGGACCGGCGCGTGCGCTCGGCGCGCGTGCCGATCACTGCCAAGCTGGTCGCCAACATGATGGTCACGGCGGGCGTTGGCCATTTGCTGACGGTGGATCTGCACGCCGATCAGATCCAGGGATTCTTTGATATTCCGGTGGACAACGTCTACGCCTCGCCGATCCTGCTGGGGGATATCTGGCAGCGGCGCAAGGACCGGAAATTGATCGTGGTCTCCCCCGACGTGGGCGGTGTGGTGCGCGCCCGCGCCATCGCCAAGCGGCTCGACGACACGGATCTGGCGATCATCGACAAGCGCCGCGCCCGTGCCAACGAATCCCAGGTGATGCACATCATCGGCGATGTGCAGGACAAGTTCTGCGTACTGGTGGACGACATCGTCGACACAGCGGGCACCCTGTGCCAGGCTGCCGCCGCGTTGAAACAACGGGGGGCAGCCCAGGTCGTGGCCTATGCGACTCACGCGGTTCTGTCCGGGCCAGCCATCGAACGCATCGAGTCTTCCGTATTGGATGAGCTGGTGGTCACCGACACCATCTCCCTGGCGGCGCCGGCGGCCGCGTGCGCCAAGATCCGGCAAGTGAGTGTGGCCCAGGTCCTGGCGGAAACCATCCGCCGTGTGGCCAGCGATGAATCGGTCAGCTCGCTGTATATCGATTGAATGATGAACAGGGGCGGATCGAGCCGCCCATTGGCGCCTGCCTTGGTCGCGTGGCAGGCATAAAGGCCCGCATGGGCCGTTTGGAGTAAGTGTAATGAGTGTGGAAACCTTTGAAATCACGGCAACCAGCCGGTCCGATGCGGGGAAAGGTGCGAGCCGCCGCCTGCGTCACCAGGGTCAGGTGCCGGGCATCGTGTATGGCGGGGATCAGTCGCCCCAGTCCATCAATCTCAGCAATAACGAAATGATCAAGCATCTGGCGCATGAAGCCTTCTATTCCCATGTGCTGGAATTGAAGGTCGACGGGGTTGCCCAGAGCGTGGTTCTCAAGGCGCTGCAGCGCCATGTCTATCGCCCCGGCATCATTCTGCATGTCGATTTTCAGCGCGTGGTGGCGGGTCAGGCCCTGCATGTCCATGTGCCGCTCCACTTCGTTGGCGATGAGCGTTCCCCGGGTGCCAAGCGCGGCGGCGTGATTTCCCATCTGCTGAACGAAGTGGAAGTGAGCTGCTTGCCGAAGGATCTGCCCGAGTTCATCGAGGTGGATGTGAGCGCCCTGGACATTGGCGAAGGACTGCATCTGTCCGATCTGAGTCTTCCGGCTGGCGTGAGTCTGCTCGCGCTGAGCCATGGCGAATCCGGCAATCTGTCCGTGGTCACCGTGGTGCCGCCGAAGGTTGATCAGACCGAAACCCCTGAAGCGGGCTGAGCAATGGGGCAGGGTTCCGGGATCGCTTCCCACCCGCCCCTGCAGGCCGTGATCGGGCTGGGAAACCCCGGTTCGGAGTATGCCGAAACCCGCCATAACGCCGGCTTCTGGTGGATCGATGCCCTTGCACATCGGGCTGGAGTCACGCTCCGGCCCGATGCGCGTTTGAAAGGGGACGTGGGCCGGTTGACGGTCGCTGGCACGTCGATCTGGCTGTTCAAGCCCAGCACCTACATGAACCACAGCGGTCAGGCAGTGGCTGCCTTCGCAGCCTACTATCGGCTTGATCCCGCGGCACTGCTCGTCGTTCACGACGAACTGGACCTGGCCCCCGGTACCGTGCGCCTGAAGCAGGGTGGCGGCCATGGCGGGCATAACGGCCTGCGCGACATCACCGCCCGCCTGGGCGCGGATTTCCTGCGGTTGCGGATCGGCATCGGTCATCCGGGTCATCGCGATCAGGTGGTCGGCTATGTGCTGCATCGTCCGTCCCAGACGGAACGCCAACAGATCGATCAGGCCATGGCGCAGGCGCAAGCCATTTTCCCCGAACTGGTTGCAGGGCGTATGGCGTGGGCCATGCAGCGCTTGAACACACCCGCGCCGGGCGAACCATCCGCCGGCGGCGGTTAAAGGAAACGAGATCATGGGAATCCAGTGCGGCATCGTGGGCTTGCCCAACGTGGGCAAGTCGACGCTTTTCAATGCGCTGACGCGGGCGGCGATTGCCGCCGAAAACTACCCGTTCTGCACCATCGATCCCAATGTCGGGGTGGTGCCAGTGCCGGATCCGCGCCTCGATGCCCTGGCCGCCATCGTGCGCCCCGAGCGGATCCTTCCCACCCATATGGAATTCGTGGACATCGCCGGGCTGGTGGCAGGCGCTTCCAAGGGCGAAGGGCTGGGCAACCAGTTTCTGGCTCATATCCGCGAGACCGATGCCGTGGCGCATGTGGTGCGTTGTTTTGATGACGCCAATGTCATCCATGTGGCCGGGCGGGTCGATCCCTTGTCGGACGTGGAGGTGATTCAGACCGAACTGGCCCTCGCGGACCTGGCCACAGTGGAGAAAGCGACCCAGCGCCTGGAGCGCAAGGCCAAGAGTGGCGACAAGGCAGCCAAGGCCGATTTGGTGCTGCTGGAGGAGGTGAGCCGGGTCTTGGATCGGGGCGAGGCGGCGCGGACGCGGGTGATCGATGAAGCCTCGCGTCAATTGCTGGTGCGCGAACTCCATCTGATTACGGCCAAGCCCTTGATGTACGTGGCCAATGTGGACGAATCCGGTGGCGGCGCCCATCTGGAGGCCTTGCGGCGGATGGCGGCCGCCGAAGGGGCTCAGGTGGTGCCGGTCTGTGCGGCGCTGGAGGCCGAGATCGCGCAACTGGATGAGGGGGACCGTGCGGTGTTCCTGGCTGACCTCGGCATGGCGGAGGCGGGTCTCGACCGGGTGATCCGCGCAGCCTATCAATTGCTGCGTCTGCAAACTTTTTTCACCGCGGGTGTCAAAGAAGTGCGGGCATGGACCGTGCCTGCCGGTGCCACGGCGCCCCAGGGCGCGGGCGTGATCCACACGGACTTCGAGCGCGGTTTCATTCGGGCCGAAGTGATGGCATATGAGGATTTCATCGCCTGCAAAGGCGAGGCCGGGGCCAAGGAAGC
>WOZT01000156.1 GCA_011620145.1 Gammaproteobacteria bacterium
AGGGAATTATTGGGGTCAGACTCGACTTAAGAATAGCGACACAGCAGAACAAATTGCACCTGACTCCAGTGCTTCGCCAATGATGAAGCGTTCGCAGCGGTGACGTCGCCCATTTTGTGATACCGATGACGAACTCTCGCCGTCCGCGGATTCTGCGCCATGCCTTTTGCTACCATGCACGGATGAACAACGACAGCGCCCATCTGCGCCACATCCTCGCCAGTTGCCGCGCCATCGCAGTGGTTGGCCTGTCGGCCGATGCGAGCAGGCCGAGCCACGGCGTAGCCCGATATCTGCAGCAACACGGTTACCGCATCGTGCCGGTCAACCCGCGCTACGAGGCTGTGCTGGGCGAGCGGTGTTACGCCCGCCTGGCGGACATCCCCTATCCGATTGATCTGGTCGATGTGTTCCGGCGCACGGAGGATGTGTTGCCGATCGCGCAACAGGCGATCGCCATCGGGGCGAAATGCCTATGGCAGCAACTGGGCATCATGAACCTTGATGCCGATCGGCTGGCGCGCGAGGCCGGGCTCGATTCGGTGATGGACCGCTGTGTGGAGATCGAGCACGCGCACCTGCTCGGCAGTCCGCGCCGGCCAGACGAATGATTTCAGCGGCGGAGAATGGCGGTCAAGCGCCATACGCCTGCTAAAGCTCGAGGCAAATACGCCGATCCTGTGTGAGACCGGCTTCGTCCCCTTTGTTCTACCGCACCCAGCGAGCCCGGTCCCGTACCCGAATGCAAATAACAACCCTAACAGGGCATTCACTTTCACGCTATTTTCTGATTTTTTGAAACCGTGATGCGCCATCAGAAAAGCGCCTTGACTTGTTCCGCATCAATCGCAAAACAATAATTTACCCGGCCTTCATTTGATCCAATCTTCCCTCATCCCTTGCGTGCTGCGAGAAAACCAGAAATGGAAAGCACCAAATTTCGTATCGCGATACTGATGCTTTTATTTTTCATCTTCTCTGGCATTGCTAACGCCGAGGTGTTCAAATGTGTTATTTCTGGCCATATCAGCTATTCTGACTCACCTTGCTTATCTGGGTCCGTCCCATACACAGCCCCACATGATACGATTCCCGGAGAACCACGGTCTATAACCGTTACGCGCGGCGCTGATGGCGTCTATTCCTTACCGGGATCGGTTGACGGTCAATCTGCCACTTTCATCGTTGATACTGGTGCAACCTACACCACAATTTCGGGCGCTCTTGCCTATCGCTTGGGGATTCACTCTTGTCAGCAAGCAGGCATCACCAATACGGCAAGCGGCAAGGCGGTTTTTTGTCGGGCGAGAATCTCCAGCCTTTCTGTTGCAGGCTTCAATTTTTCAAACATCGATGTGAGCATTACGCCCCAAATGCCTCAAGATGGTTTACTCGGAAATGATTTATTATCGACGCTGAAGTTAACGCATGCTGCTGGCGTCATTACGCTGTCTCGATAGCAATTCATGGGCAATCGCGCCCATTCAGAAGATGAATGGATCTGGCGGCGCTCAGAATTGCAGGCATGAAAAGCCATAGGATTGGGAGGCGCCGAGCTCCAAATCCAGTGCCAGTGAACCCGGCCCCGAACCCAACTGCTTGGAGGGTAGCCCATGCAGAGCCTTGAAACCACGTTCATTCAATGTCCCTATTGCTGGGAGCAAATCGAGGTGGTCGTGGATTGTTCGGCAGGAAATCAGGCGTATGTGGAGGATTGCAGCGTTTGTTGTCGGCCGATCGTCATGACCGTCGCCATATCTCAGGGCGAAGTGGTCAGCATCGAGGGGCGCAGCGAAGATGACTAAAGTCTTGCTCGCCGGAACAGGGCGGCCCAACCCGCACTTGGAAGCCGGCCCAGTCTCGGCTGAGGGGCGTAGCGCGCCCACGCATAGGGATTCCGGCCTGCGTCAAAAGGCGGGCAAGTCATTGGCGGCGGATCAGTGCAGCGCCAGTTGTTGGCCGCCTTTCTGGCAGCTCAGGAAAGCGGAGTGTTCCAGCCACTTCCGATCGGGGTAGTAGGCGAACAGGTACTGGTCGTCCTTGATGCTGTCGATCAACTGGTGGCTTACTTCGGAGCGCACCGCAGGACAGCCAAAGCTGCGTCCCAGACGACCGGTCCGCTCAATGAAGGATTCGCTGACGTAGTCGGCGCCGTGGATGACGATGGCTCGTTGATAGGCGAGATCGTTGATGCCGGGTTCCAGCCCTTCCAGGCGCAGCGAATAGCCGTTGCGGCCGTAGTAAGTATCCAAGGTGCGAAACAAGCCCAGACTGGACTGATGGCTTTCCGGGTTGTTGGAGAAAGCGCGTGCCAAGGCGTCGCCAGAGCCGCGGCCGTGGGAAACCAGTTCCTTGAACAGCAGCCGCTTCTGGATCAGGTCGAAGACCCACAGGCGCGGCTCGGTGGAGGGCAGCGAATAGTCGATCACCGCCAGGCGGCTGGCATCCGGCGCGGCGCAGGTGAGGGCGTTGGCGGCCAGGCGCAACACAGCCGGGTCAGCGCCGGGCGCCAGACGAGTCAGTGTGCGGTCAAGCGATTGTCGACGCAGAGCATCCGTGTTTGCGGCCTGGGCTGGGATAACAGTGAGCAATAAAATGAGGCTTGGTGCTATAAGCGCAAATAACCCAAGGAGTCGGGAGCGTGTCATCGGGGGCCTGTCCTGTTGATGGTGCAATGCCAGTGTCGAGTTCGCAGTTTGTGTGCCGATCGTCTGCCGCGCTGACCCTGACAGGAGTAAAGGGCTAGCGGCGCGGCGGCCCCGAATCGGAGGTCATTATGACCATGCCGATTGGAATGACCAAATCCCTATCGTCAACCGAGTGAAGACCATGCTGCGTATCCATGCCAGGGTAACCGCCCTGATGATCTTGCCGTTGCTGCTGTTGTCCACCTGGACCGCCAATACCTGGAGCGAGGAAGCCGAGGGCAGCAGCGAGGTTGACGTCGCCGGCGCGATCGCCCGGTTACTGGCAACGGACCAGGACAGTGAACTGCAAGCCTTCTATAGCCTCCGCGAGCAGCGCCCCGCCTGGCAGGATGGTCAGGCGGTGGCTGCCCTCGCGACGGCTCTCCACACCCTGGACGCCGATGGCTTGGTGCCGGGGGATTACCGTCCAGATGCATTGATCGAGGCGTATCGTCTGGCCTACATGGCGGCGAATCCGGAAGAGCGGGCGCGCTTCGATCTTGAGGCCAGTCGGACGCTGCTCACCGCATTGCGCCATTTGCAGCGCGGCAAGGTGAATCCGGCCGCCATCGACCCGGAATGGGAGTTGCCACAGGCAGCGCCACAACTGGATCTCGCCGCCGTATCACGGGCTGTCGATGAGCGACAGTTCGAATCAGCCTTCGCCGCAGCGCGGCCGGCTCACGCACTCTATGCGCAGTTGCGCGCCGGCCTGGCGAGGTATCGCACACTTGAGCAGCAGGGTGGCTGGCCCATGCTGCCGGCGCAAGCCACGTCCCTGCGCCCCGGCGATCGGCGTGACGACGTGCCGCTGTTGCGCCAGCGTCTGGCGCTCATTGAGGAACTCCCGACGCCCGCACTGGATGGCTGTGGTGATCCCGGGGCAGCAGCAGCGACACCGGATCCGCGTTGCTATGACGAGATACTGGCGGCCGCAGTGCGTCGTTTTCAGCACCGCCATCTGCTGACCGCGGACGGCATTGTTGCCGCCAAGACACGCGCCGCACTGAATGTACCGGTGGCAGAGCGTATCGACCAGATCCGGGTCAACCTGGAGCGTGCCCGCTGGCTGCTGCATGACCTGCCCGAGTCATTTGTGCTGGTGGATATCGCTGGTTATCAACTCAGCTACTTCCGCCCCGATGGCGAGATCTGGCGCGCACGCATCGTGGATGGGCGGCCCACACGGCAGACGCCAATACTGCGTTCGGCAATCACCTACCTGACCTTCAATCCCACCTGGACGATTCCGCCCACCATCCTGCGCGAGGACGTGCTGCCCAAGGTGCGAAAGGATCCGGGTTATCTGGCGCGGGAGAACATCGCGGTGCTCAGCCCTTCCGGGATGCGCCTCGACCCGCTCGGGATTGACTGGTCGCAGCCCGGCAACCTGATCCTGCGCCAGGATTCCGGCCCCCATAATTCGCTGGGCCGGGTAGCGATTCGCTTCGCCAACCGTCATCAGGTTTATCTGCACGACACTCCGGCCCAGGCGCTGTTCAGTCTCGACCAGCGCGCCATCAGCTCGGGTTGCATGCGAGTCGAGAACGCCCTGGAGTTTGCCCATCTGCTGCTCGACGATGAAATCCAGTGGAACCGCGCGGCCATCGCGGAAGCCATCGCCGAGGGTCGCACCCGCGACGTCCATCTCGCCCGGCCGGTGCCGCTGATTCTGAGCTACTGGACCGTGCATGCCGACGCAGACGGAACGCTGATCTTCCGTCCCGACGTTTACCAGCGCGATCCCGCGTTACTGGCGGCGCTGAACCAGCCGCTAGC
>WOZT01000110.1 GCA_011620145.1 Gammaproteobacteria bacterium
CCACCTCCAGCAGGGCGAAGATGCTGCCGGCGGCGGCAATGCCCCGCTGCAGGGTTGCATTGACTGTGGTGAGCTGTTTCATGGGAGTGAGCAGGCCCACCATAGCCCCAATGAAAGCCGCGAATGCACCCGGCGTCATCGCCCCGGAAATGCTGTCATTGGTGGCAATGTAAACAATGCCCGCCATGGGGATGGCTGCGATGAGCTGGACCACCGGGTTGCTGGCGGCCTCGGTCAGCGCCCGTTTCATGATCAACGCACGATTGTGTTCGTTGACCTGCTCGAAGCGTCGGGATTCATAATCCTGGGCACCGAACACCTTGGCCAGTCGCTGACCTTTGAGCATCTCTTCCGAAGCGGCAGTGAGTTCGCCCATCGAGCGCTGGATGCGGGTGCTGATGCGGCGGAATCGATGGCTGATCCAGCGAATCAATACGGTGATCACGGGACTGATCAATATGGCAAAAAGCGCCAGCTTGGGGTTCAGGTAAAGCATCAACCCCATGAAACCAATAACTTTGAGACTGTCGCGGATCATGACCGTGACGGCCTGGGTCGCCGCATTGGCCACTTGATCCACATTAAACGTCAGACTGGACAGCAACTGACCGGACGCATTGCGATCGTAGAACGCCGAGGGCAGACGCAGAAAATGATCGAACAATTCCGTCCGTATGGCCTTGATCACCCGCTGACCCACATCGGCCATGTAATAGTCTGAAACGAAAGACGCCACCCCCCGCAACATAAACAGGCCCAGCACCAAAGGCGGCATCCAGCGGATGATGGCCGGGTCCCGTTCCACGAAACTCCCATCCAGGAGCGGCTGCATCAACCACGCAAACCCGGTTTCAGACAAGGCAAAGAGCACCATGCCCACGACGGCGAAGAGAAACAATGGCCAGTGCACCAGACTGTAACGCAGCAAGCGCCGATAAATCGCCAATGGCGACATGGCAGCTGCTGCAGCCGTCACGGCGACTCCGGTGGCTGAACCGTTTCGATCACCACATCCCGAATTCCCATCTGCGCCAGCACGTCGAATACCGTCACCACCGACTGATGACTGGCACGACCATCGGCCCGCACCGCCACTTGCTGATTCCGTTCCGTTCCCAAGCGCTGTTCCAAGGCCCGGCGCAGGGTTTCCGGACGCGTATTGACCAACGCCTGATCTCCCAGGAAATAATTGCCGTTACGATCCACCGCCACCGACAGGCCGGAGTCCGCCGTTGCTTCAGGCGCCGGTGACGCCTTGGGCAGCTCCAGGCGCAAACCGGACTGGTGCGCAAAGGTAGTCGTCACCATCAAGAAAATCACCAATACAAACAGGACATCGATCAGCGAGATCAAATTGATTTCGGGCTCATCCATCCGGCTCGAGCTGAGCTTCATGATGCCGCCACCGAGGGCTTGACCGGCCGCCGACGGGCCGATGCTCGCCCCGCTGGCGCCTGGCCGCCATAGAGCAGGTTGACCAGACTGATGGAAGCAATTTCCATCTCCACCACGATCTCGGCCACCCGTCCACGCAGATAGCGATGAGCGGCCAGTGCCGGGATCGCCACCATCAGCCCTGATGCGGTGGTAATCAGGGCCTCGGCGATGCCATGGGCCAGTTCCGCCGGATTACCCAGGCCGGCGGCGGTCAGCGCGGAAAACATGCGAATCATGCCGAAAACGGTGCCCAGCAAGCCCAGCAACGGCGAAATGCTGGCAATGGTGCCCAGCGTGTTGAGATAGCGTTCCAGCTCATGCACCTCATGGCGCCCGGCATCCTCGATGCCTTCCTTGACTGCTGCCCGATCCAGATGACGGCTGGCCAGCCCCGCCGCGAGCACACGTCCCAGAGGCGAATGACGGCGCAGACGGCCCACCGCCTCCTCGTTCAACTGATCCGCCTTGATCCATTGCTGAACCTGGGGCACCAGATCCGGCGGCACGATGCGCTCGCGGCGCAGACTCCACAGCCGCTCGGCCACAATGGCCACAGCCCCCAAGGAACACAGCAAAATGGGCACCATCACCCAGCCGCCGGCCAGCACCAATTCCCACATCGTATCCGCTCCCGTCCGTCACTGACGGCCCAATGGCCGCATTCTACTTGATCGGCGGGACAAGCTTCATTCCTTAGCGGGACAGCCGACCGGCGCCGCTTGCCAATAGCGAGGCGCCTGACAGCGAAAGCCATCCACCCGTGGCGGCTCACCAGCGCGCAAACTCACCCGCACTGCACCCACATCGCCGGTCACCACCAGCGCACTGCCTTGCCGCGCCAGCCGATCCCGCACCGCCGGACGGGGAAAATCCCAGCGGTTGCCATAACCCGCCGAGGCCAGCGCCCATTGCGGTGCAACTGCCGCAAGGAAAGACGCCGAGGACGATCCGGCGCTGCCGTGGTGCGCCAAGACCAGCACCTCAGCCCGCAGATTTTCTTCTTGAGCCAGCAGGGCGGTCTCGGCCTGCCGACCAATATCTCCGGTGAGCAGGACCCGCCCACCGGGCGCCACCACACGCAGCACGCAAGAATCTTCGTTATCCGATCCGCTGTAATCGATACCGGGATGCAGAATTTCAAATCGCACCTGATCCCAAGTCCACGCCCTGCCAGCCTGGCAGGGACGGGTTCCAGGGAAGGGTGGCATGCCACCACTCAGCCAGTCATCCACCGGCATCACTTGACGCAGCCGGGCGGCACCGCCGCTGTGATCGACATCTGCATGACTGATCACGACCGCATCCAAATGATCGATGCCCTGGCGGCGCAGATAAGGTTCGACCACCCATTCCACCGCATCGGAGGTGCCCATCCTTGGACCGGCGTCATAGAGCAGGACATGCCCTGCGGTCCGCAGCAGCACCGCCTGACCCTGCCCCACATCCAGCATGACCACTTCCAACGCCCCCGTGCCGGGCGCCATATCCACCCGCGTCCAGGCCAGCAGAATCAGCAGCAAACCCACACTTCGTCCGGGAAAACCACGCGGGGCCAACATCCACACCACCCCGCAGCACAGGGCCAGAATCGCCAGCGCGCCCAAGGCCGGCAAGCTGGCTGCCGCACCCGGCCAGGCCGCCAGCAGCGCCCAGGGCGTCCATAACCACGACAACACGTGGGCGGCCGCCCACAGCAAGGGCGCGCCCAGCACGGGATGGATCGCCGCCAGCAGCGTGCCGCCCAGGATCAAGGGCAACAGTAGCAGGCTGAACGCAGGGATCAGCGCCAGATTTACCGCCGGCGCCACCCAGGACAGACGGCCAAAGGCCAACAGCAGGATCGGCACCAATCCCACCGTCACGACCCACTGACTGCGCAGCAGCTCGGAAAAGCCCCGGATCGACCCCATCCGCCCATGCATCCCGTAATAGAGACAGGCCACCGCCCCGAAGGACAGCCAAGTGCCCGGTGCCAGCGCCGCGCAGGGATCAAGGGCCAAAATCAGGGCCAAGGCGCTCAACAGGATGTGACTCGGCAGGGTCTCACGGCGCCACCACACGGCAGCCGTGAGAACGGCCAGCATCAGGTCGGTGCGCTGAGTGGGGACAGAAAACCCGGCCAGCGCGCTATAGCCCACGGCGGCGACCAACAGGGCCACGGCAGCCGCCCGTGGCGCCGCAATGCGCAATGCCAGACCCGCCAAGCGAGGCCACACCCACCGAGTCAATCCATAGACAGGCGCGGCGGCCATCAGAATGTGCTGGCCGGAGATCACCGCCAGATGACTGGTCCCCGTATCCCGGAAAACCACCCACTGTTCCGGGGTCAACGCGCCTTGATCGCCCAAGGCCAGTGCCCGTATCAATCCAGTCTGGGGATCGCCCGCCAGAACGGCGTCGATTCGCGCCGCCAGATGGGCACGCAAGCCCTGCAGGCTCCACTGGCCTGCCGCAAGGCGGGCATTGGCTGGGTCCTCCAGAATGCCGCCGGTGGCCACGATATGCTGTTGAAACAACCAAGTTTCATAGTCAAAGGTGCCGGGATTGCTCAGGCCGCGCGGCGCGCGCAGCCGCAGCTTGAGCCGCCAGGTCTCACCCGGACGATAGACCCGCGCCACGCCGTAGTCGGAGATTCGCACCATGGCCCCAGCGGACAAGGTCACGGCGGGATCGTCCGTGGAGACAACCTCGGCCAGTAGTCGCTGGCCGCCATTGCGATATTGCGGAAAATCCACGATGCGCACGGTCAGGACGGTGATCTCGCCCCGCGGCGGCAACGCGGGACGCTGGTCGAGCAGCGCAGCCCCCGACAGGATTGCCCACAAGAGCCCGGACAACCCTGCCGCCGCGATGACCCAACCGCTGGTACGCGAGCGAATCGCCAGCAGAAGCAGTGGGAGAAGAAGGAGTCCTAGACCCAGGCGGATCGCCGGGCTTGGCAAGCCGGGAAAGGCCTGGACGGCGAGCAGACTCAGCACAAAGGCCAAGAGCGCGCGACCCATCACCGGGAAGCATCTTCAGAGCGGC
>WOZT01000030.1 GCA_011620145.1 Gammaproteobacteria bacterium
CGCTACTTGGGATCCCAGTCCTGGCCCTTTCCGCATTCCCTGATGATCGGTTTTGTCTGCGAGTATGCGGGTGGGGATCTGCAGCCGGACGGCGTGGAGATCGTGGAAGCGGATTGGTTCGATTATCGTCATCTGCCTGCTCATCCGGGGGCCATGAGCCTGGCGGGGAAGTTGCTGGATCATTTTGTGGCGGATTGTGAGCAGCGTTTCGGCAGCGGTTGATGGCGTGGCTGACGCCACTCAGCACTTGCAGATCACCTTGCGGCGTTCGCGTGGCGAAAGTGCCGGATAGAGAGCGATTGCCCAACTGCAGCGATGGCTTGTCCTGAATTCAGTCGACGCGCCAGATGATGCGCATTTTCACCGCGAATCCACGCTTGTCGTCCTTGGGTGCATTGATCACCTGATCCGCTGTGGGCCGCCCATTCGGCTACACGGAGCCAGTTATGGTATTTTTCCAGAGGTGGGAGATCCATGCCTGAGGGGGCATGGGGCCGGTTGACGGCCTATCCCAAAAAAGAATGTAACGAAAACAGGTCATTCATGGAGGAGACCGCTCATGTCCGCATTGGCACAATTGCGCAAAATGCCCGAAGCCCGCAAAGGCGCCCTGGCTCCGCTGCGTCAGGTGGGGTTGCTTAATGGCGTCCGCACCCTCACCAAGGCCTTGATTCGCAGCCGCTTCGACCGCAACGAGCTGCCGCGCCAGTTCCTGCTGTCGTTCTGGGATACGCTCGGCAGCCGCGAAGCCATCATCGATGGCAACGACCGCATTACCTTCGCCCAGTTCAAGGATCGGGTGCTGCGCCTGGCGGATGTGTTGCACGGCCTGGGCCTGAAGCCTGGCGATCGCTTTGCCGAGCTGCTCTACAACAGCCCGGTATGGTTCGAGGCGATGGCTGCGGGCACGCTCACCGGCATCAACATGCCCATGCTCAACTGGCACTTGCGCCCCAACGAGCTGGCCCAGTGCATCAATGCCGCCCAGCCGCAGGCGCTGCTGGTCGATCATGAGTTCCTTGATCGCATCCTGCCGATCCGCGACCAGATTCCTTCCGTCAAGCATTACCTGGTGGTCGGCGGCGAACCGCCGGAAGGCATGCATTCCTATGAGGCGCTGATGGCCCGTGCCCAGCCGGTGCTGCCGCCCGGCAAGCTGGACATGGCGCCCCGGCCCTACAGTGGCGGCACCACCGGCACGCCCAAATACATGAACATCAATCGCGAGCGGCTGGCCAGCGATTCGGATGCCGATCGCCGTGGCGCGAAAAAGGAAGACCTGATCCGCATGGGCCTGATGCAGCTCACGGCTTTCCATTATTACAAGCTGGGCGAAATCTCCGATCCCATCACCGGCAATGTGCGCTCCCTGATTCCGGGGCCGCTCTATCATGCTGGGGTGCAGGTGGGCGTGCTGCCGTTCTTCGTTGGCGGCACGGTGGTGCCGATGCGCAAGTTCACCGCCGAGGGCTTCCTGCAACTGATCCAGGACGAGCGCATCAACTGGACCTTCGTGGCGCCGACCATGCTGGAACGGGTGCTGGCCCTGCCGGATGAGATCAAGGCCAAATACAACCTCGCCAGCATGCGCACCATCGTTTGCGCGGCGGCGCCGTGTCCGCCCCAGGTGAAGCGGGAGATCAACGCGCTGTTCCGTCGCCAGGGGGCGAAGGACGATGTGTTCCACGAGTACTACGCCGCCTCCGAAACCGGGCTGGTCACGATCCTCGCCCCCGAGGACTATCAGGCCGATCCCAAGCGCTATGACAGCGTCGGCAAGGTGCGCGGCTGCGAAGTGGGCATCTGGAATCCCGACACCCAAAGCTGGTGTCCCACCGGCAAGGAAGGCAAGGTCATCATGCGCACGCCGACCGTCTACGGTCTGGAATACGCCGGCGTGGACGAAGCGACCATGCGCAAGAACTTCCTGGAGATCAACAACGAGCTCTGGTACGACGACGGTCTGATTGGTTATTTGGATGCCGATGGTTTTCTGTATCTCACCTCGCGGGTGAAGGAGATGATCATCACCGGCGGGGTGAATTTGTTCCCCAACGAGATCGAGCATGCGATCAAGCTCCATCCGAAGGTTGCCGACGTGGCGGTGGTGCGGGCTCCGGACAAGGATCTGGGCGAGGTGCCGGCGGCGGTGATCCAGTTGAAGGAAGGCCAGTATGCCGATGCGGCCGAGATCCTGGCGCACTGCAAGGAAGTCGGGCTGTACGGCTTCAAGCTGCCCAAGATCATCGATTTCGTCGATCAGTTGCCGCGCAATCTGGCCGGCAAGTTGCCGAAGAAGGATCTGGAAGCCCGTTACTGGGAAGGCGTCGCCAAACACGGTTGAGGCCATTCGGAGCGAATGGCTCCGTAGCTTGTTTTCCCTCGCTCATCATGCCGGGCGGTCCGAAAATGGGGCCGCCTTTTTTGTACCTTGCGAAACTGGATTGCCGCGCTGCTGATGGCGCAGCAGCGCGGGTTTCATTTGCGGGCTGGCCAGCAGGCGTCGGGGCGAAAAAATATTTTTATATAACAAAAACAATGCGATACATTTTGGCATAAACCCTGCTCTCTAGGTAAGAACCCACATTTGAAGGGTTTCCACCAGGGAGTTCACATGAACAATATCCTCATCCTCAACGGCAGCCCCTCTGCCGAGTCCCGCACTGGACGCCTACTGGATCATTTCGCCGAACAACTGTCCTTGGATGGCTGGAGCGTCAATCAGATCGCCCTGCGCACCTTGCCGGCCCAGGCACTGCTGTCCGCCGATTTTGACGCGTTGCCGCTGGTGTCGGCACGGCTGGCTGTGGAAGAAGCCGATGCGATCGTGGTTGCAACACCCGTCTACAAAGGCGCCTACACCGGCTTGCTCAAGGCCTTTATCGATACGCTGCCCCATCGCGCCCTGGTCGACAAGAGCGTCCTGCCGATTGCCAGCGGCGGCACGCTGGCCCATTACGGCGTCATCGACCATGCGCTGAAACCCATCCTCGCCGCGCTGGGGGCGACCTATACCCTGCCTGGCATCTTCGTCCTGGATTCGGATCTGAAAACCCCGCAAGGCGTGCACGGATTCAATGCCGAGATCGTCGATCGCCTGGAAAACGCGCGCCTGGCCCTCAGGCGCCTGCATCGCCTCGCTGCGGATGCCGTGCCTGAAGCAGACACCCACCTTCGCCAATACGGAAGCTGAATCCCATGAGTGAACCAAAACAACTGCATCTGGCCGGCTTCTTTTCCGCCGGCAACGTGACCCACGCGCACGGCGCCTGGCGCCACGCGCGGGCCACCAACGGCTTTTTGACCAAGGAGTACTACCAGCACATCGCCCGCACCCTGGAGCGCGGCAAGTTCGATCTGCTCTTCCTGCCTGACGGCTTGGCGGTCGAGGACGGTTACGGGGACAACCTGGAAACCGGCGTGCGCTATGGCGGCCAAGGTGCAGTGGCACTGGAGCCCGCCGCCGTGATTGCCACCATGGCCGCCGTCACGGAGCGGCTGGGGCTGGGTGCGACCATTTCCACCACCTACTACCCGCCGTATCACGTGGCGCGGGTGTTTGCGTCGCTGGATCAGCTCTCCGGCGGGCGGATTTCCTGGAATGTGGTGACCTCATTGAACAACGCCGAGGCGCGCAACTTCGGCTTCGATCAGCATCTGGAGCACGACACCCGCTACGACCGCGCCGATGAATTCCTGGAAGCGGTTCGCAAGCTCTGGAACAGCTGGGATGCCGACGCGCTGGTGCTGGACAAGGCAAGCGGCCAGTTCGCCGATCCCAGCAAGGTGCGCTATGTCGATCATCGCGGCGAATGGCTGAATGTGCGCGGGCCGCTGCAGGTCCCCCGCTCGCCCCAGGGCGAACCGGTGATTCTGCAGGCCGGGCTGTCGGAGCGCGGCAAGCGCTTTGCCGGCCGCTGGGCCGAGGGCGTGTTCAGCGTGGCGCCCAATCTGGCCTTCATGCAGTCGAACTATCGGGACATCAAGGCCCAGGTCAAGGCGGCCGGCCGCGATCCCGATCAGACGAAGATTTTCACCGCAGTCATGCCGGTGCTGGGAGAGACCGAGGCCATCGCGCGTGAGCGGCTGGAATACCTGAACTCGCTGGTGCATCCGGAGGTGGGGCTTTCCACGCTGTCCAGCCATACCGGCATCAACCTCGCGGTGTATCCGCTGGATACGCCCATGACCGAGGTCCTGCGGGATCTGAAAGAACGCAACGTGCCGACGCCCTTGCACATGTTCACGATGGCGATGCAGGCCAACGCGCTCACCTTGGGCGAAATGGGCCGGCGCTATGGCACCAACGTGGCTTTCGTCCCGCAGTGGGTCGGCACGGGCGAGCAGATTGCCGACCAGATTGAAACCCACTTCAAGGCCGGCGCGGCCGATGGCTTCATCATCTCGCCCG
>WOZT01000154.1:0-3208 GCA_011620145.1 Gammaproteobacteria bacterium
CAGGATTTGCTGGATCTCCGCGGAATGGACGCCAATCTGGCGCGGAAGCTGGCCCGCCAGGGTATTTGTACGCGTGAGGACCTGGCTGAACAGGCGGTGGATGACCTGATGGACATTGAAGGATTGGATCGCGAGCAGGCAGCGGTTTTGATTATGACGGCTCGTGAACACTGGTTTGCGGATCAGCACGGATAATGGATGGAAAGGTTCGCAGGCGCGGGGGTGAGCATGATTGAAGTGACGGTGAAACAATTCGCAGAAACGGTGGGGATCCCCGTTGAGCGGCTGCAGGAACAATTGACCGAGGCCGGGATTGCCACCAAGGGGCCGGAAGACCCCATCACGGATCATGAGAAAACCCAGCTGTTGGGTTATCTGCGTCGCAGTCGAGGCGAGGCGGCGGAACCCCAGCGCATCACCCTCAAGCGCAAGACGACCAGCGAGATCCGCTTGGCTGGCACGCAGGGCCGCGGCAAGACGGTGACCGTTGAAGTTCGCAAGAAACGCACCTACATCAAGCGCAGTACCGTGGGTGAGGAAATCCCAGGGGAAGCCTCAGAGGCCGCTGCTGACATGGAAGCGACGGCGACGATTGAGGGGGAAATTCCGCAGATCGAAGCCAGTCGTCTGATTGACGCGGAGCCCGTTCAGCCGGCAGAAGAAATTGCGCGTCCAGTTGAGGAGTCGCCCCGCCTGCTCGAGGAATCGGCGCAGCGGATCGAGGCGTCCGTGCGTTCGGATGAGGCCCCACAGCGCCGCGCAGAGCCCGCATCTCGCCCAACGGAAGCTCCGCGCCATGGCCATGCAGAGCCGAATCGCGCGGCTGCGCCGTCGCGTCGGCCGCAAGATCAGCAACGTGCACCCGCGCCGGCCGCGCCGGGAGCTCCGCGCTCGGATGCGCCCGCCAAAAGAGGCGATACCCGCAAGAAAGAACGGCCTTCTCCCCAAGGGGACCGCCGTGATCGAAACGAGCGCGGACAGGACGGCGCCCGTCGATCCAAGCGCAAGGGCGCTCGGGTTGACACCAGCCCGGCCCGCCATCAGTTTGAAAAGCCCGTGCTCCCGGTGGTGAGGGATGTGCTGATCCCTGAAACCATCACCGTGGGCGAGCTGGCGCAGCGCATGGCCGTGAAGGCCCCCGAGGTGATCAAGACCTTGATGGGCATGGGTGTCATGGCCACCATCAATCAGGTGATTGACCAGGAAACCGCGTCCTTGCTGGTGGATGAAATGGGCCATGTGCCCAAGATGCTGAAGGAATCCGCGCTTGAGGAAGCTTTGGTCAGCGAAGGGGAGGCCCAGGATTCGCAGGCCGAGGTGATGC
Organism: Gammaproteobacteria bacterium; assembly: GCA_011620145.1. Taxonomy (GTDB): domain Bacteria; phylum Pseudomonadota; class Gammaproteobacteria; order UBA5335; family UBA5335; genus Macondimonas. The sequence goes on from WOZT01000154.1 coordinate 1,325, forward strand.
ATCGCGCGCCGGTGGTCACCGTGATGGGTCATGTGGACCACGGCAAGACCACCTTGCTGGACTACATTCGTCGCGCCAAGGTCGCGGACCGTGAGGCGGGGGGCATTACCCAGCATATCGGCGCCTATCACGTCAGCACCCCGCGCGGCATGATTACCTTCCTCGATACCCCCGGCCATGCGGCCTTCACCTCCATGCGTGCCCGTGGCGCCAAGCTGACCGACATCGTGATTCTGGTGGTGGCGGCGGATGATGGCGTCATGCCGCAAACCATTGAGGCGATCCAGCACGCCAAGGCAGCCAAAGTGCCGGTGGTGGTGGCGATCAACAAGGTTGACAAGCCCGGCGCCGATCTGGAACGCATCAAGAACGAACTGGTGCAGCAGGGTGTGGTTCCTGATGATTGGGGTGGCGATACGATGTTCGTCCCGGTTTCGGCCAAGATGGGCACCAACGTGGATGCCTTGTTGGAGGCCGTCCTGTTGCAGGCCGAAGTGATGGAACTGACGTCCGTGGTCAAGGGGCGTGGCGTCGGTGTGGTCATTGAATCCAGCCTTGAAAAGGGCCGGGGACCGGTGGCGACCGTGCTGGTGCAGCGGGGCACCCTGGAGCGCGGCGATATCCTGCTGTGCGGGCAGGAATGGGGTCGGGTGCGGGCCATGTTCGATGAGGTCGGCAAGCCGATCACCCAGGCCGGTCCTTCCATTCCGGTGCAGATCCTGGGGCTGTCCGGCACGCCCAATGCCGGTGATGATTTCATGGTGGTGACCGATGAGCGCAAGGCGCGCGAAATTGCGCTGTATCGCCAGGGCAAATTCCGTGACGTGCGTCTCGCCAAGCAGGTCTCCACCAAGCTGGAGGATGTGTTCAACCGGATGGAGGAAGGCAATCTCCAGCAGGTGAACCTGATCGTCAAGGCCGATGTGCAGGGTTCGGTGGAAGCGCTCAGCGATGCCTTGCTCGCCCTGTCCAATGAAGAAGTGAAGGTGAATGTCGTTGCCCGCGGGCTGGGCGGGATTACCGAATCGGATGTGAACCTGGCGGTGGCTTCATCGGCCATCATCGTCGCGTTCAACGTCCGAGCCGATGCCGCGGCGCGCCGACTGATCTCCGAGACCGGTACCGATGTACGCTACTACAGCATCATCTACCAGGCTCTGGATGAGGTGAAGAACGCCATCACCGGTCTCATGGCGCCGAAAGTCAGAGAAGAAGTGGTGGGCATGGCGCAGGTGCGGGATGTGTTCCGTTCTTCCACGATGGGCGCGGTGGCGGGCTGTCTGGTCATGGAAGGCTCGGTGCGCCGCAATTGCCCCATCCGGGTGCTGCGCAACAATGTGGTGGTCTTCGAGGGCGAACTGGAATCGCTGCGGCGTTTCAAGGACGACGTCAGCGAAGTCCGGGCGGGCACCGAGTGCGGCATCGCGGTGCGCAACTACAATGACGTGCAACCCGGCGATCAGATCGAGGTTTACCAGCGCATCGAGGTGCCGGCCTGACATGCCGCGCGATTTCCCCCGCACGGCCCGGGTGGCCGAGCAGTTGCGCCAGGAGCTGAGCGAGCTCATCCGCGACGCGGTGAAGGATCCGCGCCTGGGTCCGGTCACGGTGACGGAAGTGCAGGTGGCGCGGGATTTTTCCCACGCCAAGGTGTTTGTTTCCTTCCTGGGCGTCACGCAAGGGATCGAGGAGAAAATCAGCATTCTCCAGAACGCGGCGCGCATGATCCAGGGCCAGTTGGGTCGCCGCCTGCGCTTGCGCATGATCCCCCAGCTGCAATTCCAGTACGACGAGGTGCTGGATCACGGCCAGCGGATGGACGCACTGATTGCCAAGGCACGGGCCGAGGATGAGCAGCGCGGCGATCATTCCGGCGAGTCGGCC
>WOZT01000154.1:3308-4411 GCA_011620145.1 Gammaproteobacteria bacterium
CGCGCCGTGGACGGCATCTTGCTATTGGACAAGCCCTTGGGACTTTCCAGCAACAAGGCCTTGCAGCAGGTGCGGCAGTTGTTTGGTGCGGCCAAGGGCGGGCACACGGGCAATCTGGATCCCCTGGCCACCGGCCTGCTGCCACTCTGTTTCGGCCATGCCACCAAGGTGTGCGGCTATCTGCTCGATGCGGACAAGTGCTATGAGGTGGTGTGTCGTTTCGGAACGCGCACCTCCACCGGGGATCGGGAGGGGGAGGTCGTTGAGACCGGACCCGCTGATGCGCCTCGGCTGGCGGGATTGTCTGACACCCTCAAGCGTTTTGTGGGAGACATTGACCAGATTCCCCCGATGTACTCGGCGCTCAAACATCAAGGCGAGCGGCTCTATCGCTTGGCGCGCAAGGGCCTTGAGGTCGAGCGTCCAGCGCGTCGGGTGCGCATCCACAGCCTTCACTTGCTGAGTCAGCACGAGGAAGAGGCCACTTTGCGGGTGCATTGCAGCAAGGGCACCTACGTGCGCACCCTCGTCGAGGATTTGGCCGTCGCGCTTGGCACAGTCGCCCACGTGCACAGCCTGCGTCGGCTGGAGTTGGGGCCATTCACCCTGTCGCAGGACTGTTATGGCATGGATGCGCTGCAAGCGGTGGCCGATCAGGGGGGCGCGGCCGCCCTGGATCCCTTGCTGCTACCCCTTGACGCCGCCTTGCAGCACTATCCGGCGCTCGCGGTGAACGAAGGACTTGCCTATTATTTGCGGCAGGGTAATCCGGTGTTCATTCCATGCTCACCCGATGCGGGCGCAACCGTGCGGTTGTATGGCCCAGCCGATCAGTTCCTGGGGATGGGTGAAATGCTCGACGATGGGCGCTGCGCACCGCGCCGGCTGATGCAGGGTTGACTGGATGCGGATCCGGCGGCTTGTTGTGAACCCTCCGGAAAGGCTAAAATTAAACGTTTGTAGCGAAAAGAATCGCATATTTAGGAGTTTCTTCACATGTCTCTGACAGGCCAGACCAAAGCCGAAATCGTGACCAGTTTTCAGCGCGATCCCAGCGATACCGGTTCCTCCGAGGTTCAGGTGGCGCTGCTGACGCAGCGGAT
>WOZT01000019.1 GCA_011620145.1 Gammaproteobacteria bacterium
TTACATCTCACGGTCGACTGCGTTATGTCCCCGCTTCCAGCACATCGACTTTGCGCTGATGCCACATCCCGAATCTGCGCACTGAATGCTGTCAGCGCTGCCATGCTTTTTGAGCAACGCTGCGATAGCGTGGCGTTTTTTTGGCAGTACCAGCGCGTCAGAGTGTTCAGTGGTGAGTGCTGGCCTTTCGCGGCAGCGCCAGGGATTCATTTTCAATCGGGGATTTCTGTCGATTCGTTTTGGTCTTCCACAGGGCGACGGAAATACGTTCGACATGGATCCATTGTTTAAATCAGTGGTGCCCGGGGCCGGACTTGAACCGGCACGGGACAGGCCCGAGGGATTTTAAGTCCCTTGCGTCTACCGATTTCGCCACCCGGGCAGTCGCCGGGTTATTGTAGCTTAATGCCCCAATTCCAGGGTGTTTTCGATCTCATATCAGTTTCCCGTCGAGCGGAGGAGACAAAAAATTGACATCCCCCATCTGGACTGCTGAAAATGAGCTTGGCGCTGGATGTTAGGTTGACTTCCGCCAAGGATGTCGGAAGTTAGGGGGAGATCATGGCACAGTCGATAATACTGATTCTGGATGGTGATTCGCATGAGGCGGAATCCCTGAAAGCCATCCTGGGCTTCATTGATCTGCAGACTGAACAGATTTCGGATCCGGCAACCTGGGACTGGTCGCGATGGGAAAACCAGGATTGGACGGCGGTGTGCGTGGGTCGACTGGATCCGCCTGCCTTGCGCGACGCTTCCTTGGCACGGCTTCATCAGCAGGCACCCCGCCTGCCCATTCTCTGGCTGGATCCGGCGCCCCCCAGTCTGATCGACCATCCCATGTGGCCGTTGCAACAGCCGGTACGTCATGAACAGTTGGTTGAAACCTTGCGTCAGGTCGATCTGTATCGGCAAAGTGCCCGGCTGAAAGATCGCCCGCGCAATGTGGAACTGTTTCGCAGCCTGGTGGGCAACTCCCGGGCCATTCGAAATGTGCGCAAGCTCATCAGTCAGGTGGCGGGCGCGGACGCCAACGTACTCATCCTGGGAGAATCCGGCACGGGCAAGGAGGTGGTTGCGCGCAATATTCACTACTACTCTTCGCGCCGCAACGGACCGTTCATTGCTGTCAATTGCGGGGCGATTCCCGGTGAACTGCTGGAATCCGAACTCTTTGGCCATGAAAAGGGGGCGTTTACCGGTGCGGTGAGCAGCCGTGAAGGGCGTTTCGAGGCGGCTCGGGGCGGCACCCTGTTCCTGGATGAAATTGGCGACATGAGTCTGCCGATGCAGGTGAAATTGTTGCGGGTGCTACAGGAACGGGTCTTTGAACGGGTCGGCAGCAATCGCAGCATTCCGGCTGATGTGCGGATTGTCGCCGCAACCCATCGGGTGCTGGAGGAACAGATCGCCAGGGGCCAGTTCCGCGAAGACCTTTATTATCGACTCAATGTTTTTCCCATTGAGATGCCGCCGTTGCGAGAGCGGGTGGAAGACCTGCCCTTGCTGCTTGAGGAGATCATCGCGCGTCTGGAGCATGATCGCGGGGCTTCGGTGCGTCTGACCCCCGCTGCTGTCATTGCCTTGTGCCAATGGCGTTGGCCAGGGAATGTCCGGGAACTGGCCAATCTTATCGAACGACTGGCCATCCTCCATCCCTTTGGCACGGTGGATTTGGCCGATCTTCCCGAGAATTACCGGGTTCAGCCCGGCATCGGGGGCGCGACACCGACTGAAATGCCGACTGTCCATCCCGCGTTGGCTCAGTTGGCGGGAAGTGATGGACCGTCGCTACCGCGCTTGCCCCGGGAAGGGCTGGATCTCAAGCAACATCTCGCCGAGGTTGAAATCAACCTGATTCGGCAAGCGCTCGATGCGAGCGACGGTGTGGTGTCTCAGGCGGCCAAGCTGCTGAGACTGGGACGCACCACCCTGGTTGAAAAATTACGCAAATATGGTTTGGTCCGTTCGGATGTATCGACCGATCCTTGATCGGCTTGGTTCTTTTGGGTCTGCGGTTTCCTCTCCTAAATCCTCCTTATCCGCTTGAAGTTGTGCAACTGCTTTTTGGCGGCGAGGTTTCTGTGCGCCGAAATTTTGGCGCTGATTGCTGCGTCACGCTCAATTTATCGCTCAAGGATAAATAAAAACTCGTTATTAATTAATTTGTTATGAAGTAAATCTGATTGTCCGTTGGTTTGGAACGTTTCCTGCTTTAGGGGGGCGTCGGATGGGGTGGCGCTTGGGGTGCCGGAGTTCCGACGCTGAGGGAAACGCATCCATACCTCCCCGCTAGGGAAAACAGGGGGAGGAAACCGCAACGGAGATTGGCCATGGTACAGACCGCCCAGATTGATGCACGCCAACAACATGACCTCGTTACCCACCATGCGCCTTTGGTGCGGCGCATTGCCCAACATCTGGCCAGTCGTCTCCCGGCCAGTGTGCAACTCGATGATCTGATTCAGGCCGGCATGATGGGTTTGCTCGAAGCGGCTCGCAATTACGATGCCGGTCAGGGCGCGAGCTTCGAAACCTACGCCGGCATTCGGATACGCGGTGCCATGTTGGATGAGACCCGCAAGGTGGATTGGGCACCCCGCTCGGTGCACCGCAAAGCACGGGAAATGGCGGCAGTCGTGCATGAATTGGAGCACCGCCTGGGACGCGTTGCCAAGCCGGCGGAAGTCGCCGATGCCATGCAGATCGATCTGGACCAGTACTACCAGATTGTCGAGGATGCTGCCGGGTGTCGGGTGCTGAGCCTGGATGAGCCTGACAATGGCGTGGTGGATGTGGGCGACATTCCTGGCGATGGAGATCATGACCCCGCTCACCAGATCGAAGCCGCTGGATTTCGGACGGTTCTGGCCCAGGTCATGGCCAGCTTGCCGGAAAAGGAATGCCTGGTGATGTCTTTGTACTACGAACAGGATTTGAATCTTCGCCAGATCGGGGCAGTGATGGGGGTCAGCGAGTCCCGCGCTTGCCAGATCCATAGCCAGGCAGTGAAACGCATCCGCAGTCGGATGTCCGATTGGGTTGGAGGGCATGAATCGGGTGCCTCAACTGTCGGGAAGCCGGCGTTCTGACAAATGATTGGCGCAAAGCGCTCTCAAGTTGACAGAAATCCGACCGATAACCCTATCGGTTGGGTTCACAACGGGATGAGAGCCATGCAAGGGAAACGCTATCCACAGATCGACGGTTCGCAGGAACGGCCGCGGCAGACTGGTTTCTGCCGTGAGGAGTGTGGGACGGTGATCTCGCTCATGATGCACTTGGGTACTCGCTGGTCAGAGGATCAGCGCGTTACTCATTTGCGGGACTTGATTGCAGCAAAGGCCTATCGACCCAACGCGGATCGAATGGCCGAGGCATTCATGATCAAAGCGCAGCAGCGGGATCTTTTATCGCGCGTCTGATGGGTGTCACGCCAAACCATCAAGGATCGGTATCCATGAACCGTGCGGGGGAAACCTCACCGTGGATGTGCTACGAGGTGCTGCTGGATCCGCAGCGCATCCAGCAGCTTCTGACGCAGTTTGCTGCCGATCCTGCCGGCGTAGCGGTTTCTCACGCTGCTCTGGCAGAGCCCGTTCCGGCGCAGTTGAGATCGGAGCGGGACGAGTGGATTCTGCAACTTCGCCAACCGCCGTTTCCTCCGTGGGCGGCATCATCGTCAGACATTCAGCTCACCCTGAGTCAGGGGGGGCAGCGGCTGCAGACTTCCTGCCACCGAGTGAGTCAGGGGGGGCAATTTCTTCACCTGGACTTGCCGGACTGCGTGCGTTACGCGCAACTGCGAAGAGAAAGTCGAGTATCCCTTGAGCAGGGAACGGGAGTTCATCTCACCTTGCAGTTTGACCCCACCATGCCAATCTCAGCAGAACCCTTTGATTTGTCAGAGGGAGGATTGGGGGCGTTACTGCCGTTGGAGATGCCGTTGCGGTCGGGCGAACGTCTTTGTCCGGTGATTTTGCGATTGCCCGGGGGGATGGTTGAAACGGCGGTTGATATCCGTTTCTTGGCGCCTTGTCCCGCCACTTCAAACTGGCGCATGGGCGCTCGCTTCGATCAACTGGATGTCGAGCAGCGCAGCCTGATTCGTGGTTTCCTGATGGATCGGCAACGGGAGATGCGGCGCTCCCTTACGCCGCCCCGAGTTCCTGCAAACTGAATATTTCCACGAAATTACTGGCCTGCGGATGGGCCTTTGAGGGACCGTGGGTCATGACCACGGTGCCGCGCCGGATGCCCTGCCTGCTACACCAGCTTCTGGCCACCTCGCGCCAGACGACGTCGGTGCTGTCGACCTGG
>WOZT01000093.1 GCA_011620145.1 Gammaproteobacteria bacterium
GCCTGGACCATATCCCGGCACTGCGCCGGCGGCACCACGCGATCCTCCAGCCCCTGGAAGAAAATGACCGGCGCGGTGATCTGCCGGGCGTGCCAGCGCGGCGAACGCGCCTGGTAGACGGCGGCTGTCTCGGGCCATGGCCCCACCAGGCTGTCGAGGTAATGCGCCTCGAACTTATGGGTGTCCTGCGTGAGGGCTGCGAGATCGCCGATTCCGTAATAGCAGGCGCCGGCCGCGAACAGGCGATGGAATGCGAGCGCGCACAGCACGGTATAGCCCCCGGCGCTGCTGCCGCTGATGACACAGCGCGCCCCATCGACGTGGCCAGTGGATGCCAGATACCGGGCGCCGGCCACACAATCAGCCACATCCGCCTCCCCCCAGCGTCCATCCAGGGCCTGGCGATAGACCTGCCCGTAGCCGGTACTGCCACGGTAGTCCACGTCCAGTACGGCAAAACCCCGGCTGGTCCAGAACTGGATGCGCGGCTCCAGGGCCGTGACCGCCCGGCTGGTGGGGCCACCGTGCCCGCGCACCATGAGCGGCGGCAAGGTGCCCGCAGGGTTCCCGCCAGCCAAGGGTGGATAGTAATGCCCGAACGCCTCTCCCTCGCCGTTGGGAAAGGCCAGCCATTGCGGCAGGGAAATTCCAACCCCCGCCGGCAAGGGTTCGGGCATCGAGCAAGCCGTCGCCCGCAGTGGATCGAGGGTGATGCGCACCACCTCCGGCCGCCGATCCGGCGCCGCCGCGACGCAGGCCAGTGTCATGCCTGTCCCAACCAGGCTCGCGTATTCGGTCCAGGGCAGATCCAAGGCCGTCGCGCCCTGCTTATCCAGCAACATGAGTTGGCGCCGGCCATGGTGGGTGGCCACCCAGACGATCCGGTGATCGTCCAGCACGGCAAGCTGGCGCATATTGGCCTGCCAGCGCGGGAAACCACAGTCCACCGGCTGCGGCCAGAGATTGTGCAAACCGCCCTCATGCCAGCGCAGTGGATTCCACCAGCCATCCACCTCGCCCAGCAACACAATGCCCCCAAAGGCATCAAATTCGGCCTGACAGACGGCCTGCCCGGGGCCGCCGACCAGATGCTCGATCGCTTGGGGACGGCCTTCGATCAGGGCCGCGCGGTACAGGGCCGCCGCATCCCAGGGCATGTGCGGGGCATCCCAGGCAAGATAGAGCAGCCAGCGGCCGTCCGGACTGACGCGCGGGTTGGCGTAAAAATCCGCCCCACCCGCCAGTTCCTGCAATCCATGCGGGCCCAGTGCCACCACGCTGATCCGCCCCCCCGCTTCCTCGCGCACTGCCAGCAAGCGGCCATGGGCCGCGTCCCATTGCAGATCACCGAAGCGGTCCCCCGCCGCCGCCCAGACCTGGATCGGCCGCTGCTCGGCGGCCATCAGGTCGATCCGGTACAGATCCTGCCCCGGGTCATTGACGAACCACAGTCCGCCGCCGCCCACCGTAAACGCGCCGCCACCATATTCGAGCAAGCGGCTGCGCGCGCTGAACGGGGTCGGCAGGCATTCCACAGGCGAGCGTCCTGGTTCAGCGCTGAGCAGGCTGACTCGCCCGCCTTCGGCAGGGCGGGTCTCGCTCCAATACGCGCGCGCCCCAACGAGCTGGACTTGATCCGGCATGCGTCCCGCCCGGGCGACTTCTGCGGGTGTCCAGGGCCGCAGGCCATGCGGGTTCGGGCTGTTCACGACACGGTTTCCATGACGTGCCCATCGGCCGCCAGCGTCCAGTCGGATTCCCCGGTTACCCGACCTGCGGCGTCGAAGCGCCGTTCCACCAACCGCATTGCGCCATCGGCATCGCCCAAAACGACCGTGGAGCAGCGCGTGCCGTAATGCGGATGCCGGATGAAGGCGGGGGACAATAAACGCTCCCCTTCCAGGCCGACTCCGGTGTCAGGCAGTTCGGCATCGGGCGCGGGCTCATCATCGGCGAGCAGATCAAACAGGGCATCGAGCGGCGGCTGGGGCCGGGCCAACAGGGCATCCAGTCGCGCCTTGCCGCGCCGAATCTTGGGCCAGTCATCGTCCAGCGCGCCGTTGCTGATCCCATAGAGCCCCGGGGACAGTGGACGCAGATGGGGTTCAGGGCGGTTGGTGAGCAGCCACAATCCGCGCGCATCGGCCGCCAGCAGATTGAACCCGGCATAGGCGTGCGCACGGCTGCGCATCATGGGCAGCAGATCATGAGCCTCTTGGGTCGAGCGGACAAAATCGCTGACCAGGTTTCCTCGCGAGGGGGCGCCAGCCATGTGGCGCCCCGGCTCACGCACGTTGGTCAGGGCGCAAAACCGGCTGCCCGTGGCAACGGCCAGCCAGCCGCCACCGCCTTGCAGATCGCGGCCGCCCACCACGTCCGGCGCGTCCTCCCAAGGCGCCGCAGGCAGAGCGGGGCGCTGGTGAAATTCATCGCGATTGGCGGCGACCACCAGCCGGTAATGGGCCTGGGGACGCCAGGCAACAAACAACAGGCACATGCGTTTTGGCTTGTCTCAGGGTGACGGCTTCAAAGCGAGAGTGTATCGCGAGGCAAGGGCAGATGGCGGTGTGGGTCGTATGCGTTATGATGAAGCGCTTTGTGGCTATCCTCGGCAGACTGGCAAGGCGTCCCATGGCTTCGACCGAATCTTCTCCCGTGTCCCCCCAGCACATCGTCATCGTCGGCGCGGGCTTCGGCGGTCTGTACGCTGCCAAGGCGCTCTCACAGGACCCGGCCTTTCGGGTCACCGTGATCGACAAGCGCAACTATCACCTGTTCCAGCCGCTGCTCTACCAGGTCGCCACCGGCAAGCTGGCGCCCAGCGACATCGCCACGCCCATCCGCCATGTGCTGCGCCGCCGCCCCAATGTGCGCGTGGTGCAGGGCGCCGCAGTGGATCTGGACCCGCTGGCGCGCAAGGTCATCCTCAACGGCGGCGCGGAAATCGGCTATGACATCCTGCTTGCTGCCACGGGCGTCAAGCACAGCTATTTCGGCAACGATGCGTGGCGCGAGGATGCACCGGGGCTGAAGACGGTGGAGCACGCCCTGGAGATGCGTCAGCGCATCTTCAGCGCCTTCGAGGCGGCGGAGCTCAGCCAGGACCCCGCCGAGCAGGCGCGGCTGATGACCTTCGTGGTGGTGGGCGGCGGTCCCACCGGGGTGGAACTGGCGGGCGCCATCGGCGAACTGGCCCAACACACGCTGAAGGACGAATTTCACCACATCGACACCCGCCGCACCCGCATCGTGTTGGCCGAAGGCGCCCCACAGGTGTTGTCCAGTTATCCTGCCGATCTGGCCGCCGCTGCGGAACGCTCGCTGAAAAAGCTGGGCGTGGAAGTGCTCACCCGCACGCTGGTGACCCACATCGACGCGGAGGGGGCGCGATTGAAAATGCCCGACGGCACCGAGCAGGTGGTCGAGGCGAGCACGGTGTTGTGGGCGGCCGGGGTGCGCGCCTCGCGCTTCGGCCAGGCGCTGGCCAATCGGGTGCAATGCACCCTGGATCGGGCCGGCAAGGTGGAGGTGAACGCCGACCTGTCGCTGCCGGCGCATCCGGAGATTTTCGTGATCGGAGACCTGGCCCATTACGCGCCCGATGGCGCGGCGGCGCTGCCCGGCGTGGCGCCGGTGGCGATGCAGCAGGGGGCGTATGTGGCCAGGCTGCTCAAGGCGCGGCAACGCGGCCGTTCATTGGCGCCATTCCGCTATCGCAACCAGGGCAGCATGGCGGTGATCGGCCGCCACGCGGCGGTGGGAGACCTGCGCTTCATGCATGTCACCGGGATCACGGCCTGGTATTTGTGGGTGCTGGTGCACATGATGGGGCTGATCGAATTCGGCAATCGGGTGGTGGTGATGACGCGCTGGGCCTGGAACTACCTCACCCGCAACAGCGGCTCGCGCCTCATCACCAGCGTCCCCGAGGCGCGCACCGGGCACGCCGACCGGGCGCATCGCTCGCGCGACTGAAGCGCCGGATTCACAGGTCTTCCGGCAAGTCCAGTTCCTTGATCTTGCGGGTGAGTGTATTGCGTCCCCAGCCCAGAAGGCGCGCTGCTTCCTGGCGGCGGCCGCCGGTGTGGCCCAGAGCCGCCCGGATCATGACGCGCTCGAAACTGGGGGTGGCATGCCCGAGCAGGTCCTGTTCGCCCCCCGCCAACTTCTGCTCGGCCCAGCGCTTGAGCCCGTCTTCCCAACCCTGCACGGGTTCGCTTCCGCTGATGTCCTGGCGCGCCAGTTCGGGCGGCAGATCCTCCATGTGGACATCCCGCCCGGACGCCATCACCGTGAGCCAGCGGCAGGTGTTTTC
>WOZT01000167.1 GCA_011620145.1 Gammaproteobacteria bacterium
GCGGGCCGCCGCCACGATCTGGGCACAGCAGCCGACCACGCAGTGCGTCACCCCCCAGGCGACACAGGCATCGGTATCGCGCCCCAGGCCACCCTGCTCCAGCGACTCCAGGTCCTTGACCTGGGAGCCCACGCGCGCCGTCCCGCCCAACAGGCTGCGCTGTAACATTTGCCGTCCCGGCGCGATGATGCCTCCCAGATGCTGCCCCGTTTCATCCAGGACATCCGCCGTCAGCGCCGTTCCCAGATCCAGGATGCAGACGGGTCCCGGCCAGCGCAAGCGAGCCCCCACCAGCGCTGCCCAGCGATCCGCGCCCAGCCGCAGCGGATCGGCATAGGCGCAACGGACCCCGAATGCCTCGGCTTGCGGCACGACAGGGTGCACCGGACATCCCCAGCGCTGCGCCAAGGCCTGTCCGAACGCCGCCGTACGCGCCGGGTCGGTCACGCTGCACAACCACACTGCCTCCGGTGGCGCGGCCGACGGCCAGATCTCGGCCAGCGCGCCAGCGGGATCCTGCGCCGCGTACAAGGCCTCCCCCCGTGCCGAAAATTCCAGCGCTCCGGCCGGTCGGCAGGCCCACTTGATGCGGGTATTGCCCAGATCCAGCAGCAGCTTCATCCCGGCAACGCCCGCGCACTGACCTCACCAGACCAGTAGGATCGGATACCGTCTTGATGGCGCACCCGCAGCGCGCCGCGCTTATCAATCCCCAGCGCCGTTCCTTCGTGCCACTGACCGTTCTGCTCCACCCGCACCACGCGGCCAGCCAAGACATCACGCGCTGCATAATCGGCCAGGAAAGGCGCCAAGCCCTGATCGGCAAACACATCGAGACCCTGCACCAGATCGACGATCAACTGCTGCGCAATGCGATTGCGATGGGGACGCGCCACGCCCAGGATGCGACTGAGATCCGTCCAGGGCTGATCCACCTGACCCAGCGCCTCGGGCGCCAGATTCACATTGACACCCACGCCCACCACCACCTCGCAGGGTCCGCCGGCCTCACCGCGCACCTCGATCAGCACCCCGCCCAACTTGCGTCCCTGCCAGTGCAGATCATTGGGCCATTTCAGCCCGATCTCCTGCGCCCCGAGCTGGCGCAGGGCGGAGGCGGCCATCACCCCCACCGCGAGGCCCAGGGCGGAAAAATCCGCCGGCAGTGCTGCGAAGGTGTAGGCCAGTGACAGCGGAATCTGCCCACCCAGCGGCGACTGCCAGCTGCGCCCGCGACGCCCGCGCCCCGCCCACTGGAACTCCGCCAGACATACCCGAAGCTGTGTTCCGGCGGGTTGGCGCAAGAGCTCCAGATTGGTGGAATCGACTGCAAAGGGCAGGTGAAAGGCCCCGATCCGTGCAGCCAGCTCGGACGGCAATGCGTTCAGGATCGCCTCCCGATCCAGTAATTCCAGCGGCGCCGCCAATCGATAACCCTGACCGCGCACCGGCAGCAGCTGCACGCCCATCTCGACCAATTGACGCAGTTGCTTCCAAACGGCGGTCCGGCTCACTCCCAGCTCGTGGGCCAGGGTCGCTCCGGACACCACCGCGCCCCCGGCCAAGGCCTGCACCAAATGGTTCTGGACATCGGTCAGCTCGCCGCTGGACTCAGGCACCGCTCACCCCCGCAAGCGCCGCAACAGCATCACCCGCTCGAAGCGGTGTTCATTGCCCGCCCGCAGCCGCCGGATGTTTTCGCGATGGGTATAAAAAACGAAAGCGGCCATTAACACCGTGAAAATGCTCAAGGGTGAGGCAAAGCCCTCAGGGGTACCGAAGGCCACGTACAGCGGCGCAATCGCAGCAGCGCACACGGTAGCCAGCCCGACATAACCACTCAGAACCAGCACCAACAGCCAGGCGCCAAAAATCCAGATCACCCCCGCCGGCATCAAGCCCAGCACGACGCCGAGCAGGGTGGCCGCTCCCTTGCCGCCGCGAAAACCGTGAAAGAGGGGATAAACATGGCCCAGTACGACGGCGAAGGCGCAAAGCACCGGCAACCAGGGCAGTTCCGGGCCGGCGCCGAAGGGCAAGGCAGGAATCAGCGTGACCGCCAGCACCCCCTTGCCGGCATCGATGGCCAGCACCGCCACCGCCATCCCTCGCCCCAGCACCCGCAGGGCATTGGTGGCCCCCGCATTGCCGCTGCCATGCTGGCGCACGTCCACCCCACGCAGTCGACCCAACAGGAGACTGCCCAGCACCGACCCCAGCAGGTAACTCAGCAACAGTTTGATCAATAAACCCATGGCGGCGATATTCCTCGATTCATCCCATGGAATGGAAAAACCTAATGGCCTTGAACGGGCGCCGAAGAACCCAGCCAAGCGGCCCCGGCCGGGTGGCGGGTGGCGAAACCTTCTGGCAAATGCAGCCAGCAGGTATCCAGGGGCGCGGGATCGGCCTGCACGGCATAGGTCATCAGACGATCCTCGCGGAATCCGTGTACCGCCATCGTCCGTCCCGCCGCATCGCTCATGAGCATCCGTTCGAGTCGCTCGGCATCGAGCCGCAAGCCGTCCAAAGCCACCAACACATCGCCACAGGCCATGCCCGCGCGCGCCGCCGGGCCCTGCGGCGCGATCCATTCCACGCGCAAGCCTTCCGCCATGACGCGCACCCGCAGCCCCAGATCCGAACGCCGGCCACTACGGGGTGGCAAGCCATATCCGCCCGTATCGCGGGCATCGCGCGCGCAAGCCCAATGCAGATCCACCCCGAAATCCGCCAGCAATTCGGCGACTGGTAATTCTTCGCGGCCGTGGACCCAATCGCGCAACTGCCCTCCCACCGTGTCTCCGGCAAGGGAAGCGACCAACGCCTCAAACCCCGCCTCGGGCAGGGGTATCGCGTTTTGGCCATGATCCTGCCACAGGCGGCGCATCACTTGATCGAGACTCACGGCATTCGAAGATTCGCGGCGCAGCATGAGGTCGAGACACAGGGCGATAACGCTGCCTTTGGTGTAATAGCTGACGGTATGATTGGGGGTGGCTTCGTCGGGCTTGTACAGTTTGATCCAGGCATCGAAGCTGGCCTCCGCAACGCTTTGCCGGAAGCGGCCAGGGGTGCGCCGCAGCCGGGTCAGGGTATGCGCGAGCCGGCCGAGGTACTGCGACGCCCCGATGCAACCGGAACGCACCAGCGCCAGATCGTCGTAGTACGAGGTGATGCCCTCGAACACCCACAACTGGCGCGTATAGGCCTCGGCGCCCAGGTCCGCCCCCACGAGCGGCGCGGGCCGGATCCGCTTGACATGCCAGGCATGGAAATACTCGTGGCTGCATAGCCCCAGCAATTCCGCGTAATCCGCCGAAACCGCCGATTCCTCGATCTGGGGCAGGGTCTTGCGTTGGGCCAACAGCGCGCAACTCGTCCGATGTTCCAACCCCCCATAACCGTCACCCGCCAGTCGCAACAGGAAATGATAGCGGTCCATCGGCAGGGGCTCGCCGAACAACTGCCCCTGCCAGGCACAGATACGCGCCAGATCACCCCCCAGTCGCGCCAGGTCCGCCTGGGGGTCGGCGTCCAGCGCCCACAGAACATGGGGCACGCCGGCCACCATGAAGACCTGTTGCGCCAATGGCCCCATCAGTGCGGGGCAATCGATCAAGGTCTCATAATCGGCCGCCCGGTAGCGCCCGAAGCCCTGCCCATCCACGGCCACGGGGTCCAGTGCTGTGGCCAGGCGCCAATTCGCGCACGGAGCGGCGATATCCACCTCGATCTCCGTCACTGCCACATCCAGCGGCTCAAGGAACAGGCTGCTGCCGTTGAAAAAGCCCCAGTGCCCATCGAGATAAGCGCCGCGCACCGAGGTATCGCGGGCATAAACCTCCCAGATCACATCCAAAGACCCGCCCGCATGTGCCGCCTGCCAGGTGGACTTGTCCAGCTTGGTCACGGGAACAGCACGACCGGCGTCATCACGGGCCTCCAGCGTCACCACATGGCGGGCAAAGTCGCGGATCAAATAGCTGCCCGGAATCCAGGCCGGCAATCGCAAGCGCTGTCCGGGCAAGGCTTCGGGCAGATGGCAACGGACCCGATAGCCGTGTCCGGCAGGCTGGGGCATCTCAACTTGGTAACGCAACAACATCACTTCATCCACGAACGAAAAACGGGCGTGCCCAAAACAGCACGCCCGCCTGAAAGTGTGTGGATTTTAAGGGTCAGGGTCAACGGCTGACGCGCAAGGTCCCATCAGCGGCACGCAGCACCCGCACCCGCTCGCCCAGCATGAAGGGCGCCATGGACGGATCAACCGCCTGGGCCACGGCAATCACGCTGCC
>WOZT01000054.1 GCA_011620145.1 Gammaproteobacteria bacterium
ATCGCTTGAACGCCTGATTGATTCCCTCCCTACATTCCGCACAGGAGAGTCCTCCGATGGTCCATACCCTTCCCGAATTGCCCTATGCCCTGGATGGCCTGGAACCGCATTTTTCCAAGGAAACCCTGGAATACCACTACGGCAAGCACCACAAGACCTATATCGATACCCTCAACGGCCTGATCCCCAACACCGAATACGCCGACCTCAGCCTGGAAGAGATCATCCGCAAGGCCACCGGCAAGCTGTTCAATCAAGCCGCGCAGGTCTGGAACCACACTTTCTACTGGAACTGCCTGAGCCCCCAGGGCGGCGGCACGCCCACTGGCGCCCTGGCCACCGCCATCGACAAAAGCTTCGGCTCCTTTGAGGAATTCAAGAAATCCTTCACGGAACAGACCATTGCCAACTTTGGCTCCGGCTGGGGCTGGCTGGTGAAGAAGGCCGACGGCAGCCTGGCGATCGTGGAAACTTCCAACGCCGCCACGCCCCTCACCGATACCACCCTGGTGCCCCTGCTCACCTGTGACATCTGGGAGCATGCGTATTACATTGACTACCGCAACGCCCGCCCCAAGTACATGGAAGCGTTCTGGAATCTGGTAAACTGGGAATTCGTGGCGAAGAACTTCGCTGCCTAACCGAACCAGGCGATCAAGATCTCGGGGCTGCCCGGCGCGGGCGGCCCCGCCTTTGTTTTACGTCTCAGGGAATGGACGGCGCCTATCCGCCCTGGAATATCAAGAACAACCCGTGGACGCCAACCACCATGCCGGAACATCTGATGTCGACCTATGCCCGTTTGCCGGTTGCGTTCGTCCGCGGGGAAGGGGCCTGGCTGTGGGACGAGGACGGTCAGCGCTATCTCGATGCCTTGAGCGGAATCGCCGTTTGCGGCCTGGGCCATGCCCATCCCGCCGTGGCCGCCGCCTTGGCTGATCAGGCGGCCACCTTGCTGCATACCTCCAACCTGTATCGCATTCCCTTGCAGGAAAAACTGGGAGATCGACTGTGCCAGCTCGCTGGCATGGACCGGGTGTTTTTCTGCAATTCCGGCGCCGAGGCCAACGAGGCCGCCATCAAGCTGGCCCGCCGCCTGGGCCACGCGCGGGGGCTCACACTGCCGCGCATCGTGGTCATGGAAGGCGCCTTTCACGGCCGCACCCTGGCCACCCTGACCGCCACCGCCAACGCCAAGGCCCAGGAAGGTTTCGGCCCCCTGGTGGACGGCTTCATCCGCATTCCTTTCGGGGACTTGGCGGCCCTGGAACGGCTCGCCAAGGAGCAAGCCGGCATCATTGCGGTCCTCCTGGAACCGGTCCAGGGCGAAGGCGGCATCCGCATTGCGTCGGCATCGTATCTGGCCGGGGTACGCGCCCTCTGTGACCGGCAAGGCTGGCTGATGATGGTCGATGAGATCCAGTCCGGCATGGGGCGCTGCGGCACCTGGTTCGCCCATCAGGCCGCCAGCATCCAGCCCGATGTCATGACGCTGGCGAAAGCCCTGGGCAACGGCGTGCCGATCGGCGCCTGCCTGGCACGGGGACCCGCCGCCCAAGCGCTCCAGCCCGGCAGCCACGGCACCACCTTTGGCGGCAATCCGCTGGCCTGCCGCGCTGCCCTGGCGGTCATCGAAACGCTAACCGCCGAGGGACGGGTGGAAGCCGTCGCAGGAACAGCCGAGCGTCTGGTCGCCGCGTTGCGTGAGGCCCTGCAGGACCTGCCCATGGTGCGCGAGATTCGCCACCAGGGCCTCATGATCGGCATCGAGCTGGATCGGCCCATTCCCACCCTTCCGGCCTTGGCGCTGGAAGAAGGGATCCTGATCAATGTCACTGCCGAACGGGTGATCCGGCTGTTGCCACCGCTGATCTGGGAAGAAACCCACACCCACCATCTGGTCCCGCGCCTGCGGCGTGCTCTGGACCGCTTGCCCAGTCAAGGATGACTTTTCGTGACGGTTCGCCATTTTCTGACCCTGCTGGACTTTTCCACCGACGAACTCAAAGTGCTGCTGAGCCGCGCCCACGCGCTCAAGGCCATGCACCGTCGGGGCGAAACCCATCTGCCCCTGCAGCACAAGACCCTGGCCATGATTTTCGAAAAGGCCTCCACCCGCACGCGGGTTTCCTTCGAGACGGGCATGACCCAGCTCGGCGGTCACGCCTTGTTCCTGTCGCCGCGCGACAGCCAGCTTGGACGCGGTGAACCTGTCGCGGACACCGCCCGGGTGATTTCCGCCATGGTGGATGCGGTGATGATCCGCGCTCACCGCCATGACATGGTAGAAACCTTTGCCGCCCATTCCCGGGTTCCGGTCATCAATGCCCTGACTGACCTACACCACCCCTGCCAGTTGCTTGCGGACATGCAGACCTACGAGGAGCATCGTGGGTCGATTGTCGGCCGAACCGTGGCCTGGTTGGGGGACGGCAACAATGTCTGCCAATCCTACGTGCATGCCGCCGAACGGTTTGACTTCACACTGCGCATCGCCTGCCCCGAAGGGGACGCGCCCGATTCTGCAATCCTCGCGGAAGCGGGCAGCCGAGTGGAAATTCTGCGCGATCCCCGCGCTGCCGTGGCAGGCGCCGATCTGGTGGTAACCGACGTGTGGGCCAGCATGGGGCAGGAAGCCGAACAGGCTGAGCGCAATGCACGCTTCACGCCGTACCAGGTGGATGCTCGCCTGATGGCGCTGGCCAAGCCCGACGCCCTGTTCATGCACTGCCTGCCCGCTCACCGCGGCGAGGAAGTGACCGCCGAGGTGATTGATGGGCCCCAGAGTGTGGTCTGGGACGAAGCAGAAAACCGGCTGCATGCGCAAAAAGCGCTGCTGGAGTTTCTGGTCACCTCATCCCACGCTTAGAATTGCCCTTGTGTCGCGTGCTCTCAGAGGCTTAGTGGACGCATGAACCAGGAGACTGGCATGGATGACAACCTGGTCGAAATTCAGGGTCTGCACTTTCGGCGCGGCCGTCAGGTGATTTTCGATGGCGTGGATCTATCCATCCCGCGCGGAAAGATCACGGCCATCATGGGCCCCAGCGGCACCGGAAAAACCACCCTGTTGCGCCTGATCGGCGGCCAATTGCGTCCCGACGCCGGCACCCTTCGGGTGGACGGCACGAATGTTCCCGATCTGGGCCGATCTGGGCTCTATGCCCTGCGTCGGCGCATGGGCATGCTGTTCCAGAGCGGCGCCTTGCTGACCGACCTCAATGTCTTCGAAAACGTGGCCTTCCCGGTGCGCGAACATACCAAGCTGCCTGAGGCGCTCGTCCGCGATGTGGTCCTGATGAAGCTCGAACTGGTGGGCCTGCGGGGCGCGCACCGGTTGATGCCGGAGGAGCTGTCCGGCGGCATGGCCCGGCGCGTGGCGCTGGCGCGGGCGATTGCACTGGACCCCTTGATGATTCTGTACGATGAGCCCTTCGTGGGACTGGATCCCATTTCCATGGGTGTGGTCGTGCGGCTGATCCGGCGCCTCAATGACGCCCTGGGCCTGACCTCGGTCATCGTGACGCACGATGTGCATGAAGTGACCGCCATTGCCGATGTCTGCTACCTGCTTTCCGAAGGCAAGGTCATGGGCGCGGGGTCGCCCCAATCCCTGGCAAACTCGGCTTCCGAATGGGTACGCCAGTTCATGAATGGCCTGGACGATGGTCCGGTCCCCTTCCACTATCCGGCGCCGGATTATGCTCGGGATCTTTTGGGAGATGCAGCCTGATGGCTCAACGCCCGATCAGCTTCACCGTATTGTCCGACATGCTTGCCGGACTGGGTCGCAGCGCCTTGTTTCTGCTGCGCATCCTGGGGGGACTGCCTTCCGTGCTGGTGCGTCCGGGCCTGGTGATTCAACAGATCTATGCCGTGGGGGTGTTGTCCCTCATCATCATCATCGTCTCCGGCACCTTCGTCGGCATGGTGCTGGGGCTGCAGGGTTACAATACCCTGCGCAATTTTGGTGCGGCCGAGTCCTTGGGGGTGATCGTTGCCCTCTCCCTGCTGCGGGAACTGGGGCCGGTGGTCACCGGCCTGTTGTTTGCCGGCCGGGCCGGATCGGCCCTGGCCGCTGAAATCGGTCTGATGCGGGCCACCGAACAGCTTTCGGCGATGGAAATGATGGCAGTCGACCCGGTGCGGCGCGTCGTTGCACCGCGTTTCCTGGCCGGCACCCTGTCCATGCCACTGCTATCCGCCATCTTCACGGCACTGGGGATCTTTGGTGGCTATCTGGTCGGTGTGGAGCTGCTCAACGTGGACGCGGGCGCCTATTGGGGCC
>WOZT01000108.1 GCA_011620145.1 Gammaproteobacteria bacterium
TCCAACAGCACCACGGCATCGAACAGGCTGGGATAGCGGGCGGCGGCCATGAGGGTCAGCACGCCACCAAAGCTGTGGCCGCAGCCAATCACCGTGCGATCACCCCAGATGCGGCGCCGATAGTGCACCACTTGCGCCATGCGTTCGGCGCTCAGGTTCCAGCCCGGGAAACGGGCGCCATCGTCGCTGTCGCCATGGCCCTGAGTGTCGTGCAGACACAGGTCATGACGCTCCAGCAAGGGCTGCAGCAGCGGCCAATAGGACAGGCCACACAGGCCGTTGCCGTGGACGAAATGAATCAAGTTCGGCCGCCCCCGCAGGTACTCCCGGCCGCGCAAATCCAGTCGATCGCTGATGGGGTACGACCAGACCGTGCCGGGAATCAAGCGGGGAGTGCGTGTGGCAACTTCTTCCATGAAGCCCCTCGCAAGGAGACTAATCCATCAGGTTGTCAGGCTTGGTTTTAACACATTCCCATAGCGCCATGAATCAGCAAAAAGCATTTGCTGAATGCTGCACTAGCTGATCACTCCATTGACGTAGATCAAGATCCCGCATGCGCTGTATTGGGAGAATGTCCCCGCTGATTCAATCCTGATTTGTTCTGCCTCCAGAAGCACAAGGAAATCCGCCCATGCAGGCAACCCATGCGAGCGAAACCTACAACGACCGGGTGGTCCGTCAATTTTCGATCATGACCATCGTCTGGGGTTTGGTGGGGATGACCGTGGGGGTGTTGATCGCCGCCCAGCTGCACTGGCCGGCCCTCAACTTTGACTTGCCCTGGCTCAGCTACGGTCGATTGCGCCCCCTGCACACCAACGCGGTGATCTTCGCCTTTGGCGGCAGCGCCCTGATGGGCACGTCGTTTTATGTGGTGCAGCGCACCTGCCACACCCGGCTGTTCAGCGACGGCCTGGCGGCCTTCGTGTTCTGGGGCTGGCAACTGGTCATCGTGCTGGCGGCGGTGACCCTGCCCCTGGGATTGACCCAGGGCAAGGAATACGCGGAACTGGAATGGCCCATCGACCTGCTCATCGCGGTAGTGTGGGTTGCTTATGCCATCGTGTTCTTCGGCACCATTGTCAAACGGCGCGTTCCTCATATTTATGTGGCCAACTGGTTCTATGGGGCGTTCATCCTCACCGTGGCGGTGTTGCACATCGTCAACAGCGCGGCTCTACCTGCCGGGCTCACCAAGTCCTATTCTGCCTACGCCGGCGCGGTCGATGCCATGGTGCAGTGGTGGTACGGTCACAACGCGGTGGGCTTTTTCCTCACCGCCGGCTTCCTCGGCATGATGTATTACTTCGTGCCCAAGCAGGCCGAGCGGCCGATCTTTTCCTACCGCCTGTCCATCGTGCACTTCTGGGCGCTGATCTCGATCTACATGTGGGCCGGCCCCCATCACCTGCACTACACCGCCCTGCCCGACTGGGCCCAGTCGCTGGGGATGGCGTTCTCCCTGATGCTGCTGGCGCCTTCCTGGGGTGGCATGATCAACGGCATGATGACCCTCTCCGGGGCCTGGCACAAACTGCGCACCGATCCCATCCTGAAGTTCCTCATCGTGTCCCTGTCGTTCTATGGCATGAGCACCTTTGAGGGACCGATGATGGCCATCAAGACCGTCAACGCGCTCTCTCATTACACCGACTGGACCATCGGCCATGTGCATTCCGGCGCCCTGGGCTGGGTCGGCTTCATCACCATGGGTTCGCTTTACGCATTGTTTCCGCGTCTCTACGGGCTCAAGGGCATGTGGAGCACGCGGCTGATCGAGTGGCACTTCTGGATTGCCACGATCGGCGTTGCCGCCTACGCCGGCTCGATGTGGATCGCCGGGGTCATGCAGGGCTTGATGTGGCGAGCCGTGAATCCCGACGGGACCCTCACCTACACCTTTGTGGAAACGCTCAAGGCAACTCACCCCTACTATGCGATCCGCTTGACGGGCGGCCTGATGTACCTGACCGGCATGGCCATGATGGCCTGGAATGTCTTCAAAACCATCCAGATGGCCGAGAAGCCGGCACCATCCCCGGTGCTGATGCCCCACGCCAGCCACCTCTGAACCCGGCCGCAGGAGTCGCCAGATGTCTCAGCAACATGAGATCGTGGAAAAAAACATCGGCTTGATGGCCGTTCTGATTGCGCTGGTCATCAGCATTGGGGGACTGGTGCAGATCGTGCCGCTGATCTTCAGCGCCCAGACCACCACCCCCGCGCCCGGCATCGCACCCTACGGACCCCTGGCCCTGGCCGGACGGGATATCTATGTCCGGGAAGGCTGCTACAACTGCCATTCACAGATGATTCGTCCCTTCCGGGCGGAAACCGAGCGCTACGGTCACTATTCGGTTGCCGGCGAGTCTGTCTACGACCACCCCTTCCAATGGGGTTCCAAGCGCACCGGTCCCGATCTGGCGCGGGTCGGTGGCCGCTACTCCGACGACTGGCACCGGGTCCACCTGAACAATCCCCGCGACGTGGTCCCTGAATCCAACATGCCGGCCTACTCCTGGCTGTCGCGCAATACCGTGGACGGCCCGACCATCGCCAGCCATATGCGGACGTTAAGACGACTCGGCGTGCCCTACAGCGACGCTGATATTGCAGGGGCGGATGCAGCGGTAGCGGGCAAAACCGAGCAGGACGCCGTCATCGCCTATTTGCAGGGCCTGGGCATCAACTTTGCGGGACGGAGGTGAATATGGACACCGGCACCCTGGTAGGCCTGATTACCTTGATCCTGATGCTGGTCTTTATGGGCATCGTGATCTGGACCTTTCTGCTGCATCGGCCTGCGGATTTCGAACGCACCGCCCGCCTGCCCCTGCAGGAGGATGACCCCATTGAACCGCCCGCCATAAGGAAGCGTCCATGAGCAGTTTCTGGAGCCTGTACATCGTCCTGCTCACTGTGGCCAATATTGCAGCCGCCTGGTGGCTGATCCGCTGGACCGCCAAACCACGCAAGGGGGAGGTCGCTGCGACAGAAACGACGGGGCATGTGTGGGACGAGAACCTCACCGAATACAACAACCCCATGCCACGCTGGTGGCTGTATATGTTCTATCTGAGCATCGTGTTCGCAATCATCTATCTTGCGCTCTATCCCGGTCTGGGCAATTTTCGCGGCCTATTGGGCTGGACCCAGGTCAATGCCTATGAGGCGCAGATGACCCAGGCCGCACAGACCTACGACCCGATCTTCCACCAATACGGCGCCACCGATCTGGTCGCCCTGAGTAAGAATCCCGAGGCCATGACGACCGCCTCGCGGTTGTTCGCCAACAATTGCGCCGCTTGCCACGGCTCGGATGCCCATGGTGGACCAGGCTTCCCCAACCTGACCGACGGGGATTGGCTGTACGGCGGCAGCCCGGAAACCATCCGCGAAAGTATCCTCAAGGGTCGGGGCGGGGTGATGCCGACTTTCGGTCCCATTCTGGGCGAAGAAGGCGTTCATGATGTGGCGCAATACGTGGTGAGTTTGAGTGGGCGGCCCGCCGATCCAATCCGCGCCGCGGCAGGCCAACAGAAGTTCGCCATGCTGTGCACGGCCTGCCATGGTCCCGAGGGCAAGGGCACGCCAGCCCTGGGGGCACCCAACCTGACCGACAACATCTGGTTGTATGGCGGATCGGTAGACACCATCGAGCAAACCATCCGGGGCGGCCGGCAAGGGCGCATGCCCACCCACGAAGCCCTGCTGGGTGCCGACCGGGTGCACCTGCTCGCCGCCTATGTCTACGGCCTCTCCCACCGGGATGATGCGCCTGCGCCATGAGGACTACGCCATGATCGACGCACCCGAGAACATGGAATACCGCCTGGGTCCGCTGACCCAGGCCCTGGCGGTGGTTCTCTGGCCGGCGTTCATCAGTGCAGTGGTCGCCACGACGGTTTTTTTCTCGCAGGTGGACCCTCAGGTGCTGCACCTGGCCACCTGCCCGGAATGGCCCATCAGCCGCGAATTGGGCTACACCCTGGGTTTTTTCATGTTCTGGGGGGTGACCACCCTGTCCAGTCTGCTCACTTTCATCCTGCTGCGGACCCCAGCAGGTCAACCGGCAGAGGGAACTGCACTCGATGATTCGAATCGTGAGGCGCCATGAACAGCGTTCGTTCCGAACCCCACCGCCCGACTTCCCCTGCGGATAAACCGCCCGGCAACGGCTCGATCTATGTCGCCCGCCAAAAGATCCATCCGCGCGAAGTCAAAGGCACTTTCCAATTCCTGCGCCGGTTCACGCTGATCGGCGTATTGGGCGCCTTCT
>WOZT01000240.1:0-6375 GCA_011620145.1 Gammaproteobacteria bacterium
GCCGGCCGCTGACTGACCGACTCCTTGGTCGCGAAGATCACAAACACCGTCATGAAGGCAGTCAGGATAATGAGCGGCATGGACAAGCCATCCACTCCCAGGGCGTAATCCGCGCCCAAGGTGGGAATCCACAGCGCCCGCTCCAGGAACTGCATCTGGGCACTGCCGACATTAAAGCCCGTCCATAGGCCCAGGCTGAGCACGAAGGTCAGCAGGGAAACGCCCAGTGCCAGTCCACGGGCAGCCGAAAGCCTCCGATCACCCAACCAGAGGACCACCAGACCGCCAATAACAGGCGTCCAGATCAAGAGGCTCAGCAGCGGTAGATCGGCAAACATGCGGACGTTCCTTTCCCCTTGCGACGGATCGCGGCAATCAGCGAATAAACAGCATCCAGCCCAACATGGCCGTCAAGCCGATGAGCATGGCAAAGGCATAGTGATACAGATAACCCGACTGCAGCGTGCGGCCCTTGGCTGCCCAGGCAACCACGCGCTGCGCCGTCCCGTTGACCAGTCGGCCATCGATCAGGTCCACATCACCGCGCTGCCAGAAGTACCGCCCCAGGCCGCGCCCGAATGCGGCGAAACCCTGGATATACAGCGCGTCGAAGCCGTACTTGTGCAGCAGGATCCAGTTGACGACCCGGCCCAGGGCAAAACGGTGTGCGAAAAAGTCCGCCACCGCCGGATTGATGAGATAGACATAAGCGGCGCTCGCAACCCCCGCGAAGGCGAGATAAACAGCCGGCCCCTGGAAACCATGCAGCAGGAAAGCCCACGGCCCATGAAAATGCTCGGCCATTTCGCCCAGTACATCATGCGCATGGGAGACCTGGATCACACCCCGGAAAAAGTCTCCGAACAGCATGGGCTCTATCGTGAAAGCCCCGATGATGATCGAAGGGATGGCCAGCAGAATGAGCGGCAATGTCACCACCCAGGGGGACTCATGGGGTTCGTGAACGCCATGATGGTCATGGGCGTCATGATCAGCGTGGGCCGCGTGGCTGTCGCCAGCCGCCTCCCGAAACCGCTCAGGGCCATGAAACACCAGAAAGATCAGCCGGAAGGTATAAAAAGCAGTAATGAACACGCCCGACAGCACGGCGGCATGCGCAATGCCCGCCCCCGGCAGATGGGATTCGGCCACGGCCTCGATCAGGGCATCCTTGGAGAAGAATCCGGAGAAGCCCGGGAAACCAATCAGCGCCAAGGCACCGATCAGGCAGGTGATGTAGGTGATCGGCAGATAGCGCCACAGTCCACCCATGCGACGCATGTCCTGCTCGTGGTGCATGGCAATGATGACCGAGCCGGCGGCGAGGAACAGCAAGGCCTTGAAAAAGGCATGTGTCATCAGATGGAACACGGCTGCGGAATACGCCGACACACCCAGGGCAACCGTCATGTAACCGAGCTGGGACAAGGTGGAATAAGCCACCACCCGCTTGATGTCGGTCTGCACGATGCCCAGCAGCCCCATGAAAAACGCCGTGGCGGAACCGATCAGCAAAATGGTATTCAGCGCAGTTTCCGACAGTTCATACAGCGGCGACATGCGCGCCACCATGAAAATGCCCGCTGTCACCATGGTGGCCGCATGGATCAGCGCGGAAATCGGCGTCGGGCCTTCCATGGAATCCGGCAGCCAGACATGCAGCGGCATCTGGGCCGATTTCCCCATGGCGCCCACGAAGAGCAGCAGGCAGATCACGGTCAACACCGACCAGGACGCCCCCGGCAGCACGCTCAGGGTTTGGCCCTGCAAAGTGGGCGCCGCAGCGAAGACCTCGCGGTAATCGAGGCTCCCCGTGTACTGCAAAATGGCAGCAATTCCCAGAAGAAAACCAAAGTCACCCACCCGGTTGACCAGGAAGGCCTTCATGTTGGCAAACACGGCGCTCGGACGGGTGTACCAGAATCCGATCAACAGATAGGACACCAAGCCCACGGCTTCCCAGCCGAAGAACAATTGCAGGAAATTATTGGCCATCACCAGCATGAGCATGGCGAAGGTGAAGAGCGAGATATAGCTGAAGAAGCGCTGGTAGCCGTCATCCTCGTGCATGTAGCCGATGGTGTAGATATGCACCATCAGCGACACGAAGGTGACGACGCACATCATCAGCGCCGTCAGGTTGTCCACCAGGAAACCCACTTCCAGGCGCAGTCCGTCCACCACGCCCCAGGTGTACAGCGTTGCATTGAAAGGCGCCGCGCCATCCAGCGCATGAACCTTGAGCACCCACAGCGACAGCAAGAAGGCGCCACCCACTCCGGCGATGGTCAGGGTGTGCGCGCCTGTCCGGCCGACCTGCCGGCCAAACAAGCCCACGATGACCGCTGCCACCAGCGGGGCCAGCACAATCGTCAGATAAATGCCCTGCATGCTCGATCAACCCTTCATGACGTCGAGATCCTCGACGTTGATGCTGCCTTTGCCGCGGAACAGAATCACCAGGATCGCGAGACCAATGGCGGCCTCTGCGGCGGCGACGGTGAGGATAAAGAAGACAAACACCTGTCCTGCCAGATCCCCGCTGAAACGGGAAAAGGCAACGAAATTCATGTTCACGGCCAACAACATCAATTCGATGCACATCAACAGCAGAATGACATTCTTGCGGTTGATGAAAATGCCCGCCACGCTGAGCACGAACAGCACGCCACTGAGCATCAGGTAATGCGACAAGGTAATCATTTCATCCCCTCTGAATCGCGTCTCATGGCGCTTGCCTTAATCCCGGGTCTCGCTCGGCATTTTAAGAATCCGCAGCCGATCTTCCGGTCGCACCTTGGCCTGTAACCCCGGATTCTGCACCAGGCGACCGGGCCGCCGCCGCAGGGTCAAGGCAATGGCCGCCACAATGGCCAGCAGCAGGATGACGGAAGCGATCTCGAAGGGATAGACATACTGGGTGTACATCACCTCGCCCAGCGCGCGGATATTGCTCCCGCCTTCCGGCAAGGGAACCGGACCGCCCTTCCCGGAAAATCCGCTCCCGCCCAAAACCACGGAAAGCTCAAGCACGATCAGCAGCACGACCCCCATACCTAAAGGCAGGGAGCGATTGAATCCCTCCCGCAAGGCGGCCAGATCCACATCAATCATCATCACCACGAACAGGAACAACACCATCACAGCGCCCACATAGACCAGCACCAGCACGATGGCGAGGAATTCCGCCTCGATCAGCAGCCACAGGGCGGCACTGGTAAAAAATGCCAGGACCAGAAACAGCACCGAATGCACGGGATTGCGGGCCGTAATCACGGCCAGCGCGGCGCCGATCAGCACGGCTGAAAACGCATAAAACAACACAAGTTGAAACATCGGATTCGGCTCCGCCTGGTCCTTGCTGGATAGTTCTTGGATCAGCGATACGGGGCGTCCATCGCCCGGTCACGGGCAATCGATTCCTCGTATTTGTCCCCGATGGCGAGCAGTTTGTCCTTGGTCATGATGTTCTCGCCGCGCTGCTCGAAGTGATATTCATAGACGCGGGTTTCGACGATCGAGTCCACCGGACAGGCTTCCTCGCAAAAACCGCAATAAATACATTTGAACAAATCAATGTCATAGCGCGTCGTGCGCCGCGTGCCGTCGGCACGCATTTCCGATTCAATGGTGATGGCCAGCGCCGGGCAAACGGCCTCGCAGAGTTTGCAGGCAATGCAGCGTTCCTCTCCGTTGGCGTAGCGGCGCAGCGCATGCAAACCCCGAAAGCGCGGACTCTGCGGCGTCTTTTCTTCCGGATAGAGCACCGTGATCTTGGGAGTGAACAGCTCGCGAGCCGTCACGGACAAACCCACCAGCAATTCCCAGAGCAGGAACGTCCGGAAGAAATCACCCATCTGTCGCGTCATTGCGGCCATGTCTTTTCCCCTGCCAGCCTCAGAACCAGGGCCCAAAACCGGTGTGGACGAACACGCCCACCACAGCCAACCACACGATGGTTACCGGAATGAATACTTTCCAGCCCAACCGCATGATCTGGTCATAGCGGTAGCGCGGGAAGGTCGCCCGGAACCAGAGAAAACAAAACAGGAAAAATGCGGCTTTCAGGGCCAGCCAATGAAAGCCGTTCTGACCCAGCAGCGGAATCTGTTCCAACACCGGGACATGCTCGAAAGGCGAAAGCCAGCCCCCTAGAAACAGGGTCGCGATGAGGGTGGAAATCAGGGTCATGTTGGCGTATTCCGCCAAGAAGAACAGCGCAAACCCCATGCCGCCATATTCCACATGAAAACCCGCCACGATTTCCGATTCCCCTTCCACCACATCGAATGGCAGACGATTGGTTTCGGCCACTCCGGAGATCCAGTACACCATGAACAGCGGGAACAGCGGGATGAAATACCAGTGCCAGAAACCGCCCTGCTGCGCCAGAACAATATCGTTCAGTTTCAGGCTGTTGGCCGCCATCAGCACCCCAATCAACGCAAATCCCATGGCCAGTTCGTAGGACACCATTTGGGCTGCCGCTCGCATGGCGCCGAGAAAGGCATACTTGGAGTTGCTCGCCCAGCCGGCCAGGATAATGCCGTAGACGCCGAAAGACGTCAGCGCCAGGACAAACAGCAATCCAGCATCGACATCGGCCAGCAACATGCCATCGGCAAATGGCACCACCGCCCAGGCCACCAAAGCCGGCAGGAAAGACAGGACGGGAGCCAGCACGAACAACACCTTGTTCGCCCGGGCCGGAATGACGATTTCCTTGAAGGCGAGCTTGGCGGCATCGGCAATCGGCTGCAACAGGCCGGCGTAGCCCACACGGCTTGGCCCGATGCGCGACTGCATGTAGCCGATCACCTTGCGCTCGGCATAGGTGAGATACGCCACAACCCCCAGCAGCGGCAGAATAATCGCCATGATCTTGAGGACGATCCACACACTCGTCCGCAACGCTTCAGGGATCTGCGACCAGATCGCGATAGCCTGTTCCAGCATGATGAACTCGCTTGTCGAAAACGATTCAGTTGGCCGCGGCCGGCATGATTTCCAGGGCGCCGAACCGGGCCCCACCCACGGGCAGATCCAGCAGCCCCGCCGGGAACCAGACGCATCCCGGCGCCAGCGTTGCGTCCGCTGTCCAGGACGCCACCACGCGGGCTCCCGCCTGGTTCACCTGGACGGGCTCGCCAGCTTTGAGGCCCGCACGCGCGGCATCCGTCGGATGAATGCGCAACTGCCGCGCCCGGCTGCCTTCCGGGGAGTCCTGCAAGGATGGCGCCCGACGCACCAGGGCATCCGTCCCATACAAAGCCAGTGGGCCAAGACGTTGCAGCGCAGGCAGCATCGGCCGTTCCCAGCTTCCCTGCCGATGCCACTGTCCGGGAGTCGCCTGCACCGGACCGATGGCCAGACGCGCGGCCTCGGTCACCTCGCTGCAATCGGCATAATCGAATCCGGCGACGCCCAGGCTGTTACCCAGGACCCGCAATACCTTCCAGCCCGGCCGAGCTTCGCCGATCGGCTCGGCGCAGCCTGCAAAGGACAGCCACTGGCCATCCCGACTGATCAGGCTGCCGGCCGTTTCGCTGAAGGTCCCGATGGGCAGCAACACATGAGCCGTGGCCTTGAGTGTTTCCGTCAGGTAGGGCGTCAGCGCCACCCCAAAGGCTGCGCCAGAGAGTGCTGCAACGGCGGCGGCGGGATTGGCGGCTTCCCGTTCCGGCTCGGCGCCCAGCAGCAGGAACCCCTGCAACTTGCCACTCAGCATCTCGCTCGCCGAGCGCCCCGGAGCCATCAGGGGGGTCCCGCCCATGCCGCGGTGCGGGACGATACCACACAACCAGGCGCCTGCGGTGTTGCCCCCGACCGGAAGCGTGCCCAGCGCCGAGCCGGTCGCCTCGGCCACGAAGGCAGCAAGCGCCAGCAGGGTCCCGGCGCCCGCCTGATCCAGGGCCAGCTGACCCACGAGCAAGCCGGTTTGCGCGCCGCGCATCAAATCCTCGGCGATTTGCACATGGGCCTGTTGCGGCTCAACGCCCTGCACGGCAGCGCCCAGTGCCGCAGGGATCGCGTTGCCGCTGAGTTCGGACACCGCCAAGGCCACCGCCGCCAGCTCTTCCGCCAGGTCCTTGGCCAGCTGGCCGACCTGGACCGGAAAGCGGAAATCTCCATCCAGCGGATTGATGACACTCAACCGAGCGCCCCGCAGGCCTGCCTTGCGCAGTCGCAGGTGCAACAGCGGAATCTCCCGGCGCAGGTCGCTGCCGATGATCAGTGCCGCGTCCACCCGTTCCCAGGCGGAAATCGACATCCCGAGATCAGGGAACAGGCCTGCCCCGTCCTGGACAGCGACATCGGCTGCGCCCAAGCGATGATCCAGGTTGGGGCAACCCAGATGCTCCGCCAGACGGCGCA
>WOZT01000240.1:6475-16562 GCA_011620145.1 Gammaproteobacteria bacterium
GTGGGTCGTTCAATCAGTTCCCAGGGCCGCGCGGTATAGCGCGACGGCTTGGCCGTGAGTGCTCCCACCGGGCACAGATCGATGACGTTGCCAGCCACTTCGGAAGTCAGCGCGTGTTCGACATAGGTCCCGATCGCCATGAATTCGCCGCGCCCGGTGGCGCCGAGCTCCTGCACACCGGCGATCTCTTCGCCGAAACGCACACAACGGGTGCAGTGGATACAGCGGGTCATGTCGGTGGAGACCAGCGATCCCAGGTTTGGATCGGCCACAATGCGCTTGCGTTCGCTGTAGCGTGAGGCATCGCCCCCGAAACCCAGGGCCAGATCCTGGAGTTCGCACTCCCCACCCTGATCGCAGATGGGACAGTCAAGCGGGTGGTTGATCAACAGGAATTCCATGGTGCCCTGCTGGGCATCCAGGGCTTTGGGGGAGCGGGTGAAGATCTTCATCCCATCGGCAACCGGGGTGGCGCAGGCCGGCACCGGCTTGGGCGCGCGCTCCATCTCCACCAGGCACATGCGGCAGTTGGCAGCAATGGACAGCTTCTTGTGGTAGCAAAACCGCGGGATATAGACGCCCGCCTGATCGGTCAGCTCGATCAGCATCTGTCCCTTGCGCCCCTTGATAGGGACGCCGTCGACTTCGATTGTGACCTCATCAGTGCTCATAATGCGTCTATCCAATCCCTGTTTGTCGCCGGAAATTCCATCAGGCCACTGCCAACGTCGGCGCGGGCGCGCCGACCAGGCAGCGCTTGTGGTCGACGTGATATTGGAATTCATCGCGGAACTGCTTGACGAAGCTTCGGACCGGCATGGCCGCCGCATCCCCAAGGGCGCAGATGGTCCGCCCTTCCATGCGGGAAGCCACCTGATCCAGCAAGGCCAAGTCCTCAGGGCGTCCCAGGCCGTGTTCGATGCGCCGCACCACCCGGTGCAGCCATCCGGTCCCTTCCCGGCAGGGCGTGCACTGACCGCAGGACTCGGAAAAATAGAAGCGCGAGATGCGTTCCAGCACCTTGACCATGCAGGTCGTGTCATCCATCACGATGATGGCGCCCGAACCCAGCATGGACCCGGCCTTCACCACCGAGTCGTAATCCATGTTCACGTCCATCATGACCGCCCCATGGACCACAGGCACGGACGATCCACCGGGGATCACCGCCTTGAGCTTGCGGCCATCACGCACACCGCCCGCCATTTCCAGCAAGCTCGCAAAGGGCGTCCCCAGGGGCACCTCGAAATTCCCCGGCCGATTGACATGGCCGGAGACGGAAAAGATTTTGGTGCCCCCTGCCTTCTCCACCCCCAAGCCCGAGAACCAGTCCGGCCCCCGGCGCAGAATGGTCGGCACGGAGGCAAAGGTTTCGGTGTTATTGATAGTGGTGGGACGGCCATACAGCCCATAAGTGGCGGGAAATGGGGGCTTGAAGCGCGGCATGCCTTTCTTGCCCTCCAGTGATTCGAGCAGGGCCGTCTCCTCGCCGCAGATATAGGCGCCGGCGCCCAGGTGGGCGTACAGATCGAAGTCCACGCCGGATCCCAGGATGTTGCGCCCCAGCAGCCCCTGCTCATAGGCCTCCTTGAGCGCCTGGCGAAAGCGCTTGAAAGGCTCATCCATGAACTCGCCGCGCAGGTAGTTGTAGCCCACCGTGGCGCCCATGGCATAACCCGCGATGGCCATGCCCTCAATCAGCGCATGGGGGTTATAGCGCAGGATATCGCGATCCTTGCAGGTGCCCGGCTCGCTTTCATCCGAATTGCAGACCACATACTTCTGGCCCGTGACATTGCGCGGCATGAAGCTCCACTTGAGGCCCGTCGGGAAGCCGGCGCCCCCGCGCCCGCGCAAACCCGACGCCTTGATCTCCTCGATCACGGTTTCGGGCGGAATACGCTCGTCCAGGATCCGCCGCCAGGCCTGATAGCCCCCGACCTTGAGATAGGTTTCCCAGGTCCAGGGCTCCTCGAACTGGCGCGTCACGTAGCAGACCGCATTTTGTTCCATCGATTTACTCCAGCGTGTCGATGATGCGATCGACCTGATCGGGCGTCAGGCGCTCATGGTAGACATGGTCCACCATCATCATCGGAGCGCCGCAACAAGCCGCCAGGCATTCTTCCTCGGGTTTGAGAAAAATCCGCCCATCGGACGTGCTTTCACCCAATTTGATCCCCAGCTTGCGCTCCAGATGGGCCAGGATTTCCTCCCCGCCCCGCAGCATGCAGCTGATGTTGGTGCAGACCGAAATGCTGTGCCGCCCCACCGGGCCGGTCTCAAACATGGAATAAAAGCTTGCCACCTCGTAGACCGCCATGGCCGGCAGATCAAGATAATCCGCCACGGCATCCATCAGCTCCGGTGTCAGATAGCCGTTGTTCTCATGCTGAACCGCGTGCAGGGCATAGAGCACTGCCGAACGCTTGCGCTCCGGCGGATACTGGATGAGCCAGTGATCGATTTCTTCACGAACATGGGCGGACAAACGCGCCGCCGGGCGCTGGACACCTTCCGCTGTCACCGGTCAATCTCCCCGAACACGATATCCATGGTGCTGATCACCGCCACCACGTCTGCCAGCATATGCCCCTTGACCATTTCATCCATGGCGGCCAGATGGGGGAAGCCGGGGGCACGGATTTTCAGCCGATAGGGCTTGTTGGCGCCATCGGAAATGAGATAGCAGCCAAACTCTCCCTTGGGCGCCTCGACCGCGGCATAGACCTCTCCCTCGGGAACGCAATAGCCCTCGGTGAAAAGCTTGAAGTGATGGATCAAGGACTCCATGTCCTCCTTCATCTCTTCGCGGCGTGGCGGCGTGATCTTGTGGTTTTCCAGCATCACCGGGCCGGGATTGTGGCGCAGCCAATCCACGCACTGGCGGATGATGCGGTTGGATTGGCGCATTTCCTCCACCCGGACCAGGTATCGATCGTAGCAATCGCCCTCGACGCCGACCGGGATGTCGAAATCCATCCGGTCATACACTTCATAGGGTTGTTTCTTGCGCAGGTCCCACGCCACGCCCGAACCGCGCAGCATGGGGCCGGTGAAGCCGAGTGCAATGGCGCGCTCCGGGGAGACCGCTCCGATTCCGACCGTGCGCTGCTTCCAGATGCGATTGTTGGTGAGCAGGGTCTCGTACTCATCCACACACCCCGGGAAGCGCTCGGTGAAGCTTGCGATGAAGTCGAGCAATGAGCCCTGGCGATCCTTGTTGAGGGCATCCAGGGACGACTTGCCGCGCACCGGGCTGGGCTGGTATTGCGGCATCCGGTCCGGCAGATCGCGGGCCACACCACCCGGACGGTAGTAGGTTGCGTGCATGCGCGCACCGGAGACGGCCTCATAGACATCCATGAGCGCCTCACGCTCGCGGAAGCAATAGAGGAAGACCGTCATGGCGCCAATGTCCAGGCCGTGCGAACCCAACCACAGCAAGTGATTGAGAATGCGGGTGATCTCATCGAACATCACCCGGATATACTGGGCCCGCAAGGGCGGCGTGACGCCCAAGAGCTTTTCGATGGCCAGCACATAGCCATGCTCGTTGCACATCATGGAGACATAATCGAGCCGGTCCATGTAACCGATGCTCTGGTTGAAGGGCTTGGTCTCGGCAAGCTTTTCCGTGGCCCGGTGCAGCAGGCCCACATGGGGATCGGCGCGCTGGATCACCTCGCCATCCATCTCCAGCACAAGGCGTAGCACGCCATGAGCGGCCGGGTGTTGAGGACCGAAATTGAGCGTGTAGTTCTGGATGTCAGGCATCGGCGGATTTCTCCTCTCCGGCGGCCACGGACGAATCGGCAGCCCGAATCACCTTGGGCACCAGCACCCGCGGCTGGATCTGCACCGGCTCATAGACCACCCGGCCCTTCTCGGGGTCATAGCGCACTTCCACATTGCCCGAAATCGGGAAATCCTTGCGGAAGGGAT
Source organism: Gammaproteobacteria bacterium (assembly GCA_011620145.1). Taxonomy (GTDB): domain Bacteria; phylum Pseudomonadota; class Gammaproteobacteria; order UBA5335; family UBA5335; genus Macondimonas. The sequence goes on from WOZT01000240.1 coordinate 10,421, forward strand.
GACCGATGAAGCCATAATCGGTCAGGATGCGGCGCAGATCCGGATGGCCGCTGAAGTGGATCCCGTAGAGGTCGAACGCCTCGCGCTCGAACCAGTTGGCCGCTGGCCAGATATCCTGCACTGAATCGATGACCGGAAACATCGTATCAGCCAGCCAGACCCGGACACGCAAGCGCTGATTGCGACTCAGGGACAGCAGATGGTAGACCGTGGCAAAGCGGCGCGGAGATCCTTGGTCGGGATCGTTGCGGCCGTCATAGGGCTTCACGCCGCGGCTGTAACCTCGAGCCGTCGCCTCGCGGGTCACCCACTCCGCATCGCCATGCGCCAGGTAGTCGACACCGCAAACGTCGGTCAGTTGGGCAAAGGCCAGCCCAGAGTCGGTTTTGAGCGTCTCGGCAACTGCCCGGATCTGGTCGGCCGGAACCTCCAGAGTCACCTCATCCGTGCGACTGTCGTGCCGGACGGGATAATCCGGATAGCGCTGGCGCAATTCGGCGGCCAGATCGACCATCGACTGAGACATCGACCCTCCTAGCGCGCGATGGTATTGGTGCGGCGGATCTTGTTCTGCAACTGCAAGATGCCATACAGCAGCGCTTCCGCCGTCGGCGGGCATCCCGGCACATAGATGTCCACAGGAACTATGCGGTCACAACCGCGCACCACCGAATAGGAATAGTGGTAGTACCCACCCCCATTGGCACAGGACCCCATGGAAATCACCCAACGCGGCTCGGCCATCTGGTCATAGACCTTGCGCAGCGCCGGAGCCATCTTGTTGCACAGGGTGCCGGCCACGATCATGACATCCGACTGACGCGGACTCGGCCGAAACATGATGCCGAAACGATCCAGGTCATAGCGCGCGGCACCCACATGCATCATTTCGACCGCGCAGCAGGCCAGACCAAAGGTCATGGGCCACAACGAACCGGTGCGCGCCCAGTTGATGAGCTTGTCCGCCGTCGTGGTGACAAAGCCCTTTTCGAGAACGCCTTCTATTCCCATTCCAGCGCCCCCTTTTTCCACTCGTAGATGAAACCCACCACCAGGATGCCCAGGAAGACCGCCATGGCGAGCAAACCAAACAGGCCAATTTCTCGCAAGGCGATTGCCCAGGGAAACAGGAAGGCCACTTCCAGATCAAACACAATGAACAGGATGGCAACCAGGTAATAACGCACATCGAATTTGAGGCGGGCATCCTCGAAGGCCTCGAACCCGCACTCATAGGGGGAGAGTTTCTCGGCGTCCGGGCGGCGCGGCCCAAGAACGAATCCCGCCGCCAGGGGAACGATCCCGATCACGGTGGCCAGCGCAAAGAAAATGAGAATGGGAAAGTAGTTTTCCAGCACGGTGATTCCCGCTCCCTTTCGGTTCAGCGAATCCGGATTCGGACATGCCGCTCGGATGAGTCCTGGATTTTTGGTGCCGATGGTCGGACTCGAACCGACACGACTTGCGTCACCACCCCCTCAAGATGGCGTGTCTACCAATTCCACCACATCGGCCTGTGTTTTGGGCAATCGGGAAAAGACCCGCTGTTTCACCGGCTGCCCAGTGGGCGCCCATTGTATACGTGGACCGCCCTATTTCCCAGCCTTGGGAGGCGCAGGAAGATCGGATTCTTGTTCCTTGCTGTCCGCGCCTTCTGGAGATGAAGGCGTAGCGCTGGGCGGCAGATCCGTGACCTCGGGGGCAACAGCAGCAGGAGCTCCCACCCGATCCATCACGCTCTGCGGCTTTTCGGGGCGAGCAAAGAAATACCCCAAGGTCAGGCTGGTGACAAAAAAGAGTGTCGCGACAACCGCCGTGGAGCGGCTCAGGAAGTTGGCTGATCCCCGCGCGCCGAACATGGTATTGGAGGCGCCAGATCCAAATGCGGCGCCTGCATCAGCCCCCTTGCCGTGCTGCAACAGGGCCAGCACGATAAGCGCAATCGCCAAAAGAATATGAACAATCAAAACGGCCGTCTGCATGTCAATTCAATTCCTGGACGGGAAAATCAGCCGGCTGCCCGGCAGATCGCAAGAAAATCGGCTGCCTTGAGGGAGGCGCCGCCAACCAGACCGCCATCCACATCGGGCATGGCGAACAGGGCGGCCGCATTATCCGGCTTGACGCTGCCGCCGTAAAGGATGCGCAGGCCATCCGCAACCGCCTTGTCCGCCTGATCGGCGACCCAATTGCGAATAAAGGCGTGGACGGCCTGAGCCTGATCGGGCGTGGCATTGCGCCCGGTACCGATTGCCCAGACCGGCTCGTAGGCCACCACGCTGTGTGCCAGCGCGGACACACCTGCCCCATGAATCGCCGCCTGAAGCTGAGCCGCCACGACGGCTTCGGTGCGCAGGCCGTCCCGTTCGGCCAGGGTTTCCCCAACACACAGGATCGGGGTCAATCCCGCATCAAGGGCAGCAAGCATCTTTGCGCCCACGCCTTCGTTGGTCTCTCCCAACAATTGACGCCGTTCGGAATGACCCACCAGGACATAACGCGCGCCCATTTCGCGCAGCATGGCGCCGCTGATTTCTCCGGTGCGGGCACCATCTTCGGTCTGGGCACACACATCCTGCGCCGCAAGCAGTACCCGGTCCTGATCCGCCAACGCTTCCCGAACGGCTTCCAGATAAATCACCGGCGGACAAATCGCCACAGTCACCGCAAAATCGGGGGGCAGCCCATCAAAAACATCGCGGGCCAAAGCCTGGGCGCTGGCTCGGCGCCCGTACATTTTCCAGTTTCCTGCCACCATCTTCCCACGCATGACGCACCCCCACAGTAATTCAATTTGTCAGCCCAGAGAACGGCAAGGCCGCCCCGCGATCATGGCATGACGCAATCGTCCGCGATACCCGCCAGACGCCGCACGTGCACACGGACGGCCTCCGGATCGGCGCCCTCCACCATGACCCGCAGCAAGGGTTCCGTGCCCGAGGGACGCAATACGACCCGGCCTTCGCGCCCCAATGCCTGCAGCGACTCCTGAATGGCGCGTTGCAACTTGGGATGACGTGCCACCGCCCGTGCATCCGATACCGGCACATTGATCAATTCCTGCGGATAGCGGGGCATGGCCGCGACCAGATCCTGCAGAGGGCGACCGGTTGCAGCCATGACCCCCAGAACCTGCAGGGCCGCGACGATCCCATCCCCGGTGGTGGTTCGATCCAGACAGATGATATGGCCAGATGGCTCGCCGCCGAGAACCCCGCTCCCCCTTCGCAGCAGATCCATGACGTGGCGATCCCCCACGGGCGCCCGCTCAAACCCGATCCCCTGGGCCGCCAACGCGTGCTCCAGACCCAGATTGCTCATCTCGGTTCCGACGACCGCCCCCTGCAAACGACCCGTGCGCAGAAACTCGAGCGCGAGGACGTACAGGATCTGATCTCCATCAATCAGCTCTCCACTGGCATCCACCAGAAGTACCCGATCACCATCCCCGTCGAGCGCCATTCCAACATCGGCCCCCACCTCGCGCACCAGGCGCTGCAGCGATTCGGGATGCAGGCTGCCACAGCCGTCATTGATATTCAGGCCGTTGGGACTGATCCCCATCGGGATCACCGTCGCGCCCAGTTCGGACAGGACATCGGGCGCAATGTGGTAAGTCGCGCCATGGGCACAATCCACGGCAATCCGCATGCCCTTGAGGCTGATCCCGGCGCTCAGCGTGGACTTGCAGAATTCAATGTAACGGCCGGTCGCATCGGTAATGCGAGATACCTTCCCCAGGCGCGCCGAATCGACCATGGGCAAAGGGCCTTCCAAAGCCTGCTCAATCAAGCATTCGATCTCATCCGACAACTTGTCTCCGGTGGGGGAAAAAAACTTGATGCCGTTGTCGTGAAAGGGGTTATGGGATGCGCTGATGACCACGCCGGCATGGGCCCGGAAGGTTTTGGTGAGATACGCGACGGCAGGGGTTGGCATGGGTCCCAGTAGCCGCACCCCCACCCCGGCCGCTGAAAATCCAGCTTCCAAGGCGGATTCAAACATATAACCCGAAATGCGCGTGTCCTTGCCAATCAATACACAGCCCCGACCTTCTCGATCGAGCACCCGGCCCGCAGCCATTCCAAGGCGAAGAATGAATTCGGGGACCATGGGAGTCTCTCCCACCCGCCCGCGGATGCCATCCGTCCCGAAATACCGACGTCGCCCCATCGTGTTATCCCTCATCGTTCTTGATTTAAGGTTCAGCCCGCGCCCGGACCGCAGCAAGCGCCTGCCAGACCCGCAGCGCATCGACCGTCGGCGCCACATCGTGGACCCGAACCATCGCAGCGCCGTGGACGGCAGCCCATAGCGCCGCCGCCACGCTGGCTGCTTGTCGCCCCGCCGCGGGACGTTGCCCGAGAATCTGCCCCAGCATGGATTTACGCGAAACCCCAACCAGTATCGGTCGATTCAGCGTTTTGAGCCGATCGAGGCCCGCCAAAAGCGACAGATTATGCGGCAATTCCTTCCCAAAACCGAAACCGGGATCGATCATCAGTTTTTGCTCATCAAGACCCGCCGCCCTGCATGCCGCCAGCCGCTGCGCGAGGAAATCCATGACCTCACCCACAACATCCGATTTGTAATGAGCATTGCATTGCATGGTGGCGGGCTCGCCCTGCATGTGCATCAGGCAAACCGGAACCCCAAGGGCGGCAGCCGCTTCCAGGGCGCCGGGCAGTCGCAAGGCACGCACATCATTGATCATGCACGCGCCGGCTGCGACGGCCGGCCGCATCACCTCCGGCTTGCTGGTATCGACGGAGATGGGCACCGAAACCGCTTTGGACAGGGCGGCGATCACCGGCACCACCCGGTCGATTTCTTCCATCACCGACACAGGTGTCGCGCCAGGACGGGTGGACTCGCCGCCCACATCAATCACATCAGCCCCTTCCGCCACGAGCTTCAGCCCTTGTTCAACCGCATCGCGCACCTGGATGTAGCGCCCCCCATCTGAAAACGAATCGGGTGTGACGTTCAGTATTCCCATGACCTGGCATCGATTGGAACTAAGCCCGGGCAGCACGGCGATTCCTCCGTTCATCAATATCAAAAACAAAAAAGCCGATGACCCTGAAAGGCCATCGGCTGGTTGAGTAGTAGCCCGGCGTCGGGTCGATTCAGCCCGCAGGACCTGCCAGTTCTCCTGAGGCGGCAGCCGTGGGCGTTGCCGGCTTGAGATCAATGGACGCGGTCTTGCCGGAGGAGGAATCGGAATCATCATCCCGATGCTCCGCCCACCCCTTGGGAGGCGGCACTTCCCGGCCGGCCATGATGGCATCAATCTGCTCACGATCGATGGTCTCGTACTTCATCAGCGCCGCCGACATCAAATGCAGCTTGTCCAATGAGGATTCCAGGATGTTGCGCGCCTTCTCGTAGTTGCGGTTAATGATGTTGCGGACCTCATCATCAATGGCATTGGCCGTATCTGCGGACATTCCCTGCGCGGCACGACCGCCATAATTCCCCATGTAGCCCGCCGATTCATCCTCGCCATAAGCCAGGGGGCCAAGACGGGCCGACAGCCCCCAACGCGTGACCATGTTGCGGGCAATATCGGTCGCCCGCTCGATGTCGTTGGAGGCACCGGTGGTCACCGCATCAAAGCCGAAAACCAGTTCCTCCGCCACGCGCCCACCAAACAGACTGGCCAACTGGCTTTCCAGGCGCCGCTTGCTGTAGCTGTAGCGGTCGTCCTCGGGCAGGAACATCGTCACCCCAAGGGCACGCCCGCGCGGCATGATGCTGATCTTGTAGACGGGGTCATGATCGGGAACATTCAGCCCGACAATGGCATGGCCCGCTTCGTGGTAAGCCGTCAGGCGTTTCTCGTCCTCGCTCATTACCATCGAGCGGCGTTCGGCGCCCATCATGATCTTGTCCTTGGCGCGCTCGAACAAATCCATGCTCACCACGCGGCGGCTCAGTCGCGCCGCAATCAAGGCGGCTTCGTTGACCAGGTTGGCGAGATCAGCGCCTGAAAAACCCGGCGTGCCGCGGGCGATGACGGACGCATCGATATCTTCCCCAACCGGCACCTTGCGCATGTGAACCTTGAGAATCTGCTCACGACCGCGCACATCAGGCAAGCCCACCGTCACCTGCCGGTCAAATCGACCGGGACGCAACA
>WOZT01000240.1:16662-21429 GCA_011620145.1 Gammaproteobacteria bacterium
TCGTTCAATGTGTCGGCCCTCGTGAAGGTGCCTGCGGAGATGCCCGCCCAGCCCCCGTGGACTGCGGCGGGAACTATCAGTTAGACGCTACTATAGAGCATAGTTCCGGGCCAGCAAATAAACCTCGGGACTGCGCTCGCGGGAGGCCTTGGGTTTACGCACCACGACCTTGCCGAAACGTCCGCGCATGCGGCGCACGAAATCGTCAAAGCCCGGTCCCTGGAACAGTTTGACCAGAAAATCCCCACCGGGACGCAGGGCATCCAATGCAAACGCCTCGGCCGCTTCCGCCAGCGCCAGGGAACGAATCTGATCCACGGCTTCCACCCCGCTGGTATTGGGCGCCATGTCGCTGAGCACCACATCCACCGACCGGCCCGCCAGGGCGGCGGCCACAGCCTCCAATGCCTGGGACTCCCGAAAATCCCCCTGCAGGCAGATCACGCCCGGCAATGGGGGTATCGGCAGCAAATCAAAAGCCACGACCCGGCCCTCACCGCCGACCTTGCGCGCCGCATACTGGGACCACCCCCCGGGTGCCGCACCCAAGTCCACCACCTGCTGGCCAGGGCGCAGCAGGTGATCGCGCTCGTCGATCTCCTGCAGCTTGAAGACCGCGCGGGAACGCCAGCCTTCGGCTTGCGCGCGCTGCACATAGGGATCTGAAAAATGCTCGCGCAGCCAGGCAGCACTGCTCTTGCGTCGTTTGGGCATCCAAATGAATCCGGGGTCGTGATCTTTGAAACGGCACGCCGTTCAGGCATTCGCCTTCAGGGTTGGCCAGGCGGCGCGCAAATAGGACGCCATGGACCATACGGTCAACAGGGCCGCAGCATACAGGCCCGCGACGCCCAGAGTGTAAAGCGGGTTGTTGCGCTGGAATCCGATCAACAGCACCAGCGCCACCATCTGCACGGTGGTCTTGAGTTTGCCCAGGCCGGAAACCGCCACCTTGGCGCGCTCGCCGATTTCGGCCATCCATTCCCGCAGCGCCGAAACCGTGATTTCCCGGCTGATGATGATCACCACCGGCAGCACCATCAGGGCGCGGGCATCACGCTGCAGCACCACGATCAGGGCCACCGCCACGATCAGCTTGTCCGCCACCGGGTCCAGAAAGGCGCCGAATCGGGACGTCTGCCCCCAGCGCCGCGCCAGGTAGCCATCCAGCCAATCGGTGATCGCCGCCACCACGAAAATCACGGCAGCCGCGCCCTCGGCGCCGCGCCATGGCAGATAGAACACCACCACGAACAGCGGAATCAGCAGGATGCGTGAAACCGTCAGCCAGTTGGGCAGATTCATGGGCATGACAACACTCATTCCTGTTCCGGATGCAGATCCGCATGGATCCGACGCGCCAGACTATCGCTGATCCCGGGCACCTGCGACAACTCCGCCGCCTCCGCGCGCAGCAATTGTTGCAATCCACCGAACTGACGCAGCAACTGTTGCCGGCGCTTGGGGCCCAGCCCCGGAATGTCCTCCAACACCGAACGATTGCGGGTTCGGGCGCGGCGCTGGCGGTGGCCGGTGATGGCAAATCGATGCGCCTCATCGCGAATCTGCTGGATGAGATGCAGTGCCGCGCTGTGGGGCGCAAGGCGCAGCGGCTCATCCCGCTCCGGCAGGAACAACTGCTCCTCCCCGGCCTTGCGCGCAGGGCCCTTGGCAACCCCCACCAATCGGACGCTCGCGATCCCCAACTCCGCCATTACCGCCACCGCCACGCCCAACTGACCCCGGCCGCCGTCAATGAAGGCCACATCCGGCAAACTGGCTGCCTCGTCCAACAGGCGGCCATAACGACGCAGCAGGGCTTCCCGCAGGGCGCCGTAATCATCTCCTCCGCCGACAGACTGGATATTGAACCGGCGATAGGCACTCTTGACCGGTCCGCTGGCGTCAAAGACCACACAACTGGCCACGGTTGCCTCGCCCTGGGTGTGGCTGATATCGAAACATTCCAGTCGCGAGGGCAATCCCGGCAGCGCCAATGCGCGGCTGAGGTCTGCCAGACGCGCCTCAAGGTTCGCCGCGCCCGCCAGCTTCAGCACCAGGGATTGCGCGGCATTGGCGCGGGCCAGGCTTACCCAGCGCAGCCGCTGGCCGCGCATCGGTTGGCGCACCGCAACGGCGTGGCCGGCCTGCTCGGCGAGCGCCGCGCTGATGAGATCCGCGTCCTCGACATCGCCATCCAGCAGAATCTCGGCCGGCGCCGGCATGTGCTCATAATGCTGGCTGAGGAAGGCGGCCCGCAGCTCCTCGGCCGAAGTATCGGCAGGAACGCGCGGGGTGAACACCTGGTGCCCCAGATGCTGCCCGCCCCGCACCAACCCCAGCGATACCACGCTCGTTCCACCCTCCATGGCCACGGCCAGGATATCGACATCGCCCCCCTGGGTCGCGACATCCTGGCGCGCGGTCACCTGCCGCAGACGCACGATGCGATCACGGAACACCGCCGCCCGCTCGAATTCCAGGTGTTGCGCCGCCTGGTCCATGCGCCGCGCCAGATCATCGATGACCTGCTGGCCCTGTCCTTCCAGGAAACGCACGGCATCACCGACGTCCTCGGCATATTCCGCCGGGCCAATCAGATCCACGCAAGGGGCCGAACAACGCCCCATCTGATGCTGCAGACAAGGGCGTTCGCGGCGGGCGAACTCGGCGTCCTCGCACACCCGCAGGCGAAACAATCCCTGCAGCTCCTTCAAGGCGGCCCGCACCGCTCCCGCGTTGGGATAAGGACCAAACAGGCGCCCATCGCGCCGGTAAGCCCCACGATAAAAGCGGATCCGCGCAAAGGCGTGGTCGCCGGTGAGGTGCACATAGGGATAACTCTTGTCATCCCGCAACAGCACGTTGTAGCGCGGCCGGTGGGCCTTGATCAGGTTGCTTTCCAGCAACAAGGCCTCAGCCTCGGTACGGGTCACGGTCACCTGGATGTCCGCAACCCGGCTCATCAGCGCGCGTGTCTTCGCGCTCTGGCCCGACGCGCGGAAATAGCTGCCGACCCGGGCCTTGAGCCGACGGGCCTTGCCCACATAGAGCACGTCCCCCGCTTCGCCGCGCATGCAATACACACCCGGGCGATCCGGCAGGGTGCGCAGAAAGGTGCGCGAGTCGAAGCCCTTGACCTGGGAATCAGTCATTGTCGGAAAGCAGGTCGCGCGCCTGCGCCATCACCGCCGCGAACATGGCCGAGGTCAATCGGCCGGTGGCGGTATTGTAACGGCTACAGTGGTAGGAACTCAGCAAGGGGCGCTGATCCGGTAAGCGCTGCAAGGCCCCATGGGCGAAAGGGAAATCGCGCAACCGCAGATCCAGCGCCCGCAACACCGCCTCATGGGCCACTCGGCCGAGCACCAGAATGACCCCACTGGGTGGCTGAAGCGCCAGATCATGCCGTAGATAGCCCCGGCAGGCCCGCAGTTCGCCGGGTTCAGGGCGATTTTGCGGCGGGACACAGCGCAGGGCGTTGGTAATCCGGCAATCCCGCAACCGCAGGCCATCACCGGCATGGCGGGATTCAGCCGCCTCACTAAAGCTGAAGTCATGGAGCGTTTGATACAACAGTGCCCCCGCGTAATCGCCGGTAAACGGTCGCCCCGTGGCATTGGCGCCGTGCAATCCCGGCCCCAGCCCCACAATCAGCAAGCGCGCATCGGGTTCACCGAAAGCGGCCACCGGCGCATTGTGATAATGGGGATGGAGGCGCTGGTTTTCATCCCGATAAGCCGTCAAGCGGGGGCACTGACGGCAGGACGGATCAAACGGATGGGCCGCCGCCGCACTCCGGGTTAGGGCAGGCTTGGCATTCATGCGGGGGAGTGACTCCAGACGGCTCATTGGTCGCGAAGGACGAGCCCGTTTTGGTTGATCGTGAGGAACGAGACAGCGGCCGAAGCGAGGGGGCGGCCAGCGTCCGTGCCTGCCATGGGGCGGTCTGCCTCAACGACAGCAATCTGCGGCGCCCCGCAGAATGTCACCCCGGCGCTATCCGGCGTTCACATCGATCAGGCCATGGCGCATGGCCAGGCGCGTCAATTCGACGTCATTGTTCACGGCAAGTTTCTCGAACAAGCGATAACGGTAGGTATTGACGGTCTTGGGGCTGATGAACAGCTTGTCGGAAATATCCTGGATCGAATGCCCCTGCACCACCATCATCATCACCTGCATTTCGCGCTGGGACAGATCGGTGATTCCGCCTGGCGTTTTGCCACCCGGCATCCGGGACAGCGCCATGCCGCGGGCCAGCTCCGCATCCAGGTAGCGCTCGCCGCCATACACCTTGCGGATGGCGAGAATGAACTCTTCCGCCCCGCAATCCTTGGTGAGATAACCACTCGCCCCAGCGGTCAGCAGTTGCTCTGGATAAGGATCCTGGCGCTGCACCGACAGACTGATCACCTTGACGTGGGGGTGGTGGTGCAACAGCTTGCGAGTCGCCTCCAGCCCGCCGATGCCGGGCATGTGGATATCCATCAGCACCACATCCGGATTGAGTTCGCGGACCCGCACCAGCGCCTGCTCCCCACTGTCCGCCTCGCCCACGACCTGAATATCGCCGGACGCTTCGAGCAGGCGCCTAATCCCGCTGCGGATCAGTTGATGGTCATCCACCAAGAGGACATTGATCATGGACGGGCTCTCTCCAGCAAGTGCTGCGGCAAACGACAGAACAAGCCCGTGGGAAAACCATCGCTACAGGCAGGACTGTTCTGGCTTTTTAGTCTAGCACCATTGTTTTTGGGGCGCGGA
>WOZT01000179.1:0-2500 GCA_011620145.1 Gammaproteobacteria bacterium
ATCAATTCCATCCGCACTGGTCCCGGACATCAGGCCGAGATAGCGCACAACGGGACGCCGTTGATCAATTGGCGGATGAGGCTGGCGTGTTTTGAGCCAGACGCGTGGTTCGGGCGGTTTGCAGGGCCGCCAGAAGTGAACCGGCTTGGGTTTTGAATGACTGCAGGTCGCGCCCGTCCAGATTGTCAGCCAGTGCGACGTTCACCTTGAGCGGATCTCGGTGCACGCCATCAACACGCAGTTCGTAGTGCAGATGTGGGCCAGTCGCCAGGCCTGTTGAACCGACATAGCCGATAACCTGCCCCGCCTTGACAGCGGAGCCGGTCGATAACCCTCTGGCAAATCCTTCCATGTGGGCGTAGAGCGTGCTGTGATGTTGATCGTGGGTGATTTCGATGACGTTGCCGTAGCCGTTTTTGGTGCCCTTGAAGGTCAGCTTGCCATCCCCGGCGGCCTTGATGGCTGTTCCGCGTGGGGCTGCGTAGTCAACGCCCTTATGCGCGCGGATGGTGTTGAGAATAGGATGGAAGCGTCCCAGGCTGAAACCCGAACTGATGCGGGTAAAGTCGACCGGGGTGCGCAGGAAAGCCTTGCGCAGGCTTTTCCCCTCTGGCGAGTAGTAACGCGACTTTCCATCCTTCCCGGTATAACGGATGGCTTGATAGGTTTTACCTTGGTTGCGGAATTCCGCGGCCAGGATGGGGCCGGAGAGGACTTGCTCGCCATCGCGGAAGCTGCCCTCGTAGACCACGCGCAATTGATCGCCTTCGCGCAGATCTAGGGCGAAGTCGATTTCATAGGCGAAGATATCGGCCAGTTGCAAAATCGCCTGCTGGCTCAGTCCGGCGTCATGGCCAGCCTGAAACAGGGAGCTGCGAATCACGCCTTGTGTGGCGATTTGGCGATGCTCGACCGGATGGGTGATGAGCTCAGACTGGAACCGCTCGCCTTCTCGCACCAAGTGCAGCGTGTTCAGGGGATCGACATCGTGTATGACTTCGGCGATGCGTCCACCGTCACCGACCTTGATGCGGAACTCATCCCCTGGTTGCAGGTTACGCAGGTAGCGTTTGTAGGTGGCAATCTGGGTGATGGCTTGGAGGTCCTGGCGCGGCAGCTCGAAGCGATCAAAAATCTGCGAGAGGGAATCCCCGCGGGTTACCGTCAGTGAGATCCAATCGGGATCGACGAACGGATCATGGGTCGGCATGAGGTCTAACCCATCCCGGTCGGAGAGGAGCCCCGTCGATTCGTTGTGCCAATTCTCGCCCAGGATGGTGGTCAGTGTTTGTTCGGTCAGGCGCAGGATGCCGCTGGATTCTTCCGGATCTAGGGAGGGGGGGGATTCAAGGACGCCAGGCTCGATCATCTGCCGCATGGCGGCCGCATCGCCCATGTGTAGCGCGAAGCTCAAAGAGAGGATGGGGAGCGCCGCGCCAAAGATAAACCAATGCATGGGATTGCTTTTGGGGCGCGATGGGGCGGATGCGGCCTTATAATCTGATTTCACGCGCGTGCTCCGAGCCATCATGCTTTCCGTTCCATCTGTCGAAACCCCTGAGCGTCGGAATGCGCTCTTAAAAGATTGGGCGAAGTTAACCCGACCCAGCAGGGCAAGGCAAGCAATTCGTTCACGGCCTTGACGCTGGAGAGAATTCACTCGCCTGACCTCCCTGTGGGGGGCAGTGAAAATCGTTATTCCATCTATAAGGAGTTGTTCATGGTTGCCGATCCACCAGGCTGGGACCTGTTGACGCGAGGGATTGCGGAAATGCTTCCGGCCGAAGGGTTGCGGGAGCGTCTGGCGCTGGGGCAACCGCTGCGGATCAAGGCTGGATTTGATCCGACGGCGCCGGACCTGCATCTGGGACATACGGTGCTCCTTAACAAAATGCGCCAATTCCAGGAGCTGGGTCATCACGTCATCTTTCTGATCGGCGACTTCACAGGCCGGATCGGCGATCCTACTGGCAAGAACATCACGCGCAAGCCATTAAGTGAGGAGGATGTCCGGCAAAATGCCCAGACCTATGCCGAGCAGGTGTTCCGGATCCTGGACCCGGATCGCACCGAAGTCGTGTTCAACTCGCAATGGATGGGCGCCATGGGGGCAGCTGATCTGATTCAGATTGCGGCGCATCAAACAGTGGCGCGCATGCTGGAACGGGATGACTTCGGCAAGCGCTATGCGGCGGGTCAGCCCATTGCCATCCACGAATTCCTCTATCCCCTGATCCAGGGCTATGACTCGGTGGCCTTGCGCGCGGATGTCGAGCTGGGGGGGACGGACCAGACCTTTAATCTGCTGATGGGTCGACAGTTGCAACAGGCCTATGGTCAACGGCCCCAGGTGGTTTTGACCATGCCATTGCTGGAGGGGCTGGATGGTGTGCAGAAGATGTCAAAGTCCCTGGGCAATACCATTGGCATTCAAGACGTGCCAGAGGAGATGTTCGGCAAGTTGATGTCGATTTCCGATGAATTGATGTGGCGTTATTAC
>WOZT01000285.1 GCA_011620145.1 Gammaproteobacteria bacterium
GGTCGGCGTGTCGGATGGCGCCGGCTTGGGCTCATCGGAATGGTACAGCTTGCCCTTTTGGCCACAGCCGGCCAGCAACAGCAGCGCAAACAGCAACGACAGCCAGTGGGAAGGGCGCATGGACGGTATCCGCATCGGTGGGGGAGGGCCAAGGCGGCCAGTATAGAGCCCGGGCCCCGGCTTGCCCATGCGGCGGGCGGAAGTGCAGGTCTTTCACCACACGGCTTAACCGTGAAGGCCGCCAAGGCACGCTAGCAATGGAAAGTCAGCCCAGGATTTGGAAGGTCAAGAAAGACTGACCACCGCCGATGACGGCAGCCCTGTCCTTCAAACGCATGCTCGACCTCAAGGCTTATCAACAAGCGGCAGGGCCAGGGTCACCAGGGCCCCGCCACCCGGCCGGTCGCCGTAGGTGATCCGACCACCAAGGCTTGTCACCACCTGGGTCGCGATGGCAAGTCCCAATCCGGCCCCCTCGCCCGCATCCCTGTTGCGCGAGGTATCGAGGCGGTGAAAGGGCTCGCCCAGCCCGGCTCGCGCCGAGACGGGAATACCGGGGCCCCGGTCGGCCACGGCGAGCACCGCTATGCTGCCCTCGCGGCTCAGGGAAAGCTCGGCTTCGCGGCCGTATTTCAGGGCATTGTCGACAAGATTGGCAACCGCCCGCGAGATCGCTCGCACCTCGCCCGTGACCGGCAACGGCGTCGCCGTGGATAGCAGGCGCACCGGGGCGCCGACCGCCTGCCGTTCCTCGATCTCGCGGGCGACAATCGCGGTGAGGTCGCTACGGGCGGCAGGATCGGCCCCGAAACTGACCCGGGCGAAGGTCAGACTGTCCTCGACCAGGGCATGCATGTCGTCCAGGTTGCGGATCCAGCGTTGGCGCTCCGCCTCGTCGCTCAGGAATTCCGCCCGCAAGCGCAAGCGGGTGAGATAGGTGCGCAGATCATGGGCCAGCGCGCCCAGGATGAAGGCCCGGTTCTGCATCAGCGCGACGATGCGCCCCTGCATGCCGTTGAAGGCCCGGATCAGGACGCGCAGCTCCCGCGCACCCGCCTCCTTTACCTCGACCGCCTGCGGCTTGGCCCCGAAAGACTCGACCGCCTTGGCCAGGGATTTGAGCGGCCGGGCCTCGCGGCTGAAGCCGGCGATCGCCAGCAGGGCGACTAGGAAGCCCACGATGCCGGCAAAGAAACCCGGCTGCAGCCCGAAGATGCGCAGCATCAGGTCGCCGTTGGGCTCGATCGTCAGGTAATGGTGATCGGCCAGGCTGACCACAGCGATCATCCGCCCGCCCATTCGGCGCTGCCGTCCGCCCCGCCGCTCGCTATCGGCCGCCTCGCCCTCGATCAGGCGCACCGCAATCACCCGGCCCAGGCCCTCGGCCCCCAGGTAATCCTTGATGACATCCTCGAACACCGGCATGGAGCGGCCCTGCGCCAGGATCCAGGTCGGCTCGTCGACCACCTGCACCCGCAGGCCCGGCGCGTTCACCGCGCGCAGGATGCGGGCCCGCGATGCGGCATCGGCATCGTCCATCAGCTCGACCACGGCGGCCACCTGGTCGGCCAGCGGCGAGCGCAGGCCCGAGCCCAGCAACTGGTCGCGCCGGAAGAAGTAGAGGGCGGTGGTCGCCAACTGCACCACGATCAGGGCGGCCAGCATGATCAGGCCCAGGCGGCCGACGATTCCCAAACGCGCGATCATCCCCGCGCCTCGACGACATCGCCCGAGAAAATGTAGCCGCTGTTGCGCACTGTGATGATCATGCCCGGGGCCTGGGCGTCCACCGCCTCGAGCTTGCGGCGCAGGCGGCTGACGCTGACGTCGATCGTGCGATCGAAGGGATCGGCGCTGCGCCCGCGGGTCCAGTCCAGCAACTGGTCTCGGCTCAGGACCCGCTTGGGATGTTGGAGGAAGCAGGCCAGCAGGTCGAACTCGGCCGAGGTCAGGGCGATGCGCTGGCCCGCTGGGCCTTCCACGCTGCGGCCGTCGAGATCGACCATGAGCGAGGCAAAGCCCAGGCGCCGCTTTGCCACGGGCACCGGCGGCACCTTGGTGCTGCGGCGCAGGACGGCGCGGATGCGCGCCAGCAGCTCGCGCGGATTGAACGGCTTGGCCATGTAATCGTCGGCCCCCAGTTCGAGGCCGATGATGCGGTCGATATCCTCGCCCTTGGCGGTCAGGATCAGGATCGGCAGGTCGCCCCGATGGCTTAGGCGGCGACAGATCGACAGGCCGTCCTCGCCCGGCAGCATCAGGTCCAGCACAACGAGGTCGGGTATCGCCCGCGCCAGCACGGCATCCATGGCCGCCGCGTCGGCCGCCCCCTCCACGGCAAAGCCTTCCCGGCGCAGGAAGGTCGAGAGCAGGTCGCGGATTTCGCCGTCGTCTTCGACCAGCAGGATGGTTTTCTCAGTCATAGTGCGATTGTTCAGCAAGAGCCCGGCATCAACAATGCCTGATCGTCGCCGATTACAAATCGTTACAAAGCGACAAGCACCGGCAAAACCCCGGCAATCAACGCCGGCCATGATCATCCCCGAGCCCGGACGCGACGCCGATCGGGTACCTCCCACTGGAGATCATGTGATGAAAAAGCTGCTTCTGACCGCCTTCACCGTCGGCGCCATTCTTGCCGGCGCCTCGGCCGATGTCTTCGCCCGCCAGCACTCGTCGACCGCGACCGGCCGCAACGGCGGCACCGTCACCCGAAATTTCCAGAGCGGTTGCGCCAACGGCGCCTGCAGCCGCAGCCGCAGTGTGACCGGCCCCCATGGCAATACCCGCGGCCATTCGGGCAGCATCGCCAATAACGGCGACGGCACCTATTCGACGCAGCACACTGTCGATGGCCGCCGCGGCAGCACCTATTCGGGCGGCACGACCGTTGGCAATGGCTCCTACAGCTACTCTGGCACCGCCACCGGCCCCAACGGCCAGACTGTGACCAAGGAAAAATCGGTCACCATCACCCCGGCGCCGTAAGGGCCCTGGAGACCTGCTCTGCGCGGTTCGACAGGCTCACGGGGCTACTCTTTCAGCAATAGGGCTGTCCTCATCCTGAGCTTGTCGAACGACGCGCGGCCGTTTGGCCAAGCACCGTGCCATCAATTGGAGTTCAACGATGTTCACTTCACGCCTTCTCGCCACCCTCGGCCTCGTCACGGCCTTGACCGCCGCTGCCATCACGCCGGCCGCCGCCCAGGCAGCCATGGGTGATCCGGTTCGCAAGCAGGTCCGCGAAGCCTGCGAGGCCGACTTCAAAGCCCTGTGCGAAGGCATCCGGCCGGGCGGCGGACGCGTCCTCCAATGCCTGGAGGAGCACAGGGAACAGGTCTCGCCGGCGTGCATCTCGGCCCTCGAACAGGCCAAAACCGCCCGCAGCGGCGCTCAATAACCCGAGCCAGCGGGGGGTGCTCATGGAATAGTTGGCATCGGCATCGGGCAGGGAGTGGCACGCGGCGAGCTGAGGGGATAATGGAACAGGCGCGCGCACTTCCAGTACGGCTTGTGATCGAGGAAGGTGATCTTTGGTGGCGGAACACGGAACCGAACCCGCGTCCGTCATCTGAACAGGAGTCCGTCCGCAGGCCTACTGTCCCGATTTTGGATCATTTGGCCGGGGCCTGTCTTGAATCCTGTGTGTGAGCCGGTTGCTGAAATCAGTTTTCGAACGTGAACCGTTTCCCGAATTGTATCGCCAGTTGCGACTTGGCAGCATGGCCTCGGTGACCGCCACGACCAGGCGCGGCGAAACCGTGATGCCGTAGCTCTCCTCGACGTGCGCCTCGATGTCCCGCGTGCTCATGCCGCGGGCGTGCCGGGCGATGATCCTGTCATCGAAGCCGGAGAATTGGCGCGCGTACTTCGAGATCAGCAGCGGACCGAATGGGCCATTCCGACCACGCGGTGTGTCCAGCACCACCCGGTCATCGGCCAGGCTGAGGACTGGTGCGAATAGCCGTTGCAATGATTACCGGCGGCCTGCTGCGCCTCGTCATCGAGATGCACGTCCATCTCGGCGGACAGCATGCGCTCGGCCAGTCGCTGCTTCAGTTCGCCGATCAACCCGTCGTTGCCGAGCAGCGCAGCGCTGTGCTCGCGCCCCTCCAGCAACGGGTCGATCAGCTCGTCGTCAAGCGTGGGCTTGCTGCGTCTTGCCAGGGGATCCTCCTCGGATCGCTCTCATGGCTCAACACACAGAATTTTCTACACCCTGCGTGGACGGGCTCAAGGGCTTCCCGGATGCCATCGCTGCCGAGTACCCGCA
>WOZT01000063.1:0-17087 GCA_011620145.1 Gammaproteobacteria bacterium
GCACGGTGTTGGTGACCAGCATGACCTGGCCGTTGCCCAGATGAGGCGTCCACAGACTGGATTCGGCGAGCAGCCCGGAACCGATGTGGATGGGGTAGCTGCGGGGGCCCAGGTCAACGGTGACGGTTTGCATGGTGGCTCGTTACGGTGGGGCGGTTTCAGGCGGTTTCTGCGTTCGCCGCAGGCTCGGCAGGCGGGCGCAGGCGCTCGGCCAGCCGACTGGCCACATGGCGCGGCTGCTGGCCGTCCGTGTCCACCACCCAGTCGGCGATTTCCCGATACAGCGGGTCGCGCACGGCGAGCAGGGCGTGCAGCCGGGCTTCCCGATCCGGGGTTTTCAGCAGGGGACGATGGTGGCTGTGGCGGGTGCGGCGCAATTGTTCGGGCACGGAAGTGGCGAGATAGATCACCAGCCCGCGCTCCTGCAGGGCTTGGCGGTTTTCGGCGAGCAGGATGGCCCCGCCGCCGGTGGCCAATACCATGCGCGGCGTTTTGGTGAGGTCCGCCACCACGGCCGCTTCCCGGCGCCGGAAACCGGCTTCGCCTTCGCGTTCGAAGATGTAGGCGATGTCGACGCCGGTGCGGGCCTCGACTTCGTGATCGGTGTCGACGAAGTGGTAGCCCAGCAGATGCGCAAGGCGTTGACCCACGGTGGTCTTGCCCGCTCCCATGGGCCCAATGAGAAAGATACGCTCGGGCAAACCGTCCATGGGCGCCAGTATACCCAGGGGATGGGAGGGCAGTCAGCCCGGCCTCCGTCGCCCCGACGGTTTCAGGGCGTCAGGGCCAGACCTTCCTGCACGATCTTGGGGGTGATGAAGATCAACAGTTCACGCTTGGTGCTCGATTTGCTGTTTTGCCGGAACAGGGCGCCGAGCAGCGGGATATCGCCCAGCAAGGGGACCTTGTTCACCGTGTCACTGCTTTCCTGCTCATACACGCCACCCAGGACAATGGTTTCGCCATTGCTGACCAGCACCTGGGTGTTGAGTTCGCGCTTGTCGATGCTGGGCACGAAGCCCCCGGAGCCGGTGGGCACCAATTGCCCCACGTTATCCCGCGTCACCTTGAGATCCATGATCACCCGGTTATCCGGTGTGATCTGGGGCGTCACTTCCAGGGACAGTACGGCTTCCTTGAAGGCGATGGAGGTGCCGCCCGAAGAGCCGCCAGCGGATTGCTGGTAGGGAATCTCCACGCCCTGGCGGATGGAGGCGGTCTTTTGGTTCGCCGTGAGTACGCGTGGATTGGACAGGATCTCGCCCTTGCCTTCCGCCTGCAGGGCGGAAAGCTCCAGATCGACCAGGAAATCCTCACCCAGGATGGCGAGCGCGATGGAGGCCGGGAGACCGCCGGCGGGCAAGGCAGGCAGGTTGACGTTGAGCCGTTGCGGGAAGCCGCCCTCACCGGTGGGTATCTCGGTCGGAAAGACCGTGCCATTGTCGATCCGGCTGTCCAGGGATCCGGCGACGCTGGTGTCGGTGCCGCCCAGGGTTCCGCTCATTACATTCAGGCCGCGTTGCTTGTCGAAAGAATCGATTCCCGTGAAACCGAAGCGCGCGCCCAGATCACGGCTGAAATCATCGCTCGCGACCACGATGCGTGCCTCGATCAGCACCTGGGTGACCGCCACATCGAGCTTGGCGACCAGCGCCCGGATTTCGGCGAGGCGACTGCCGGTTTCCATCACCAGCAGGGTGTTGGTGCGTTCATCCACCGAGACCTGGCCCTGGGGGGACAGTAGGTTGCGCCCCTCGCTCTTGAGCAGGGCAGCGAGGTCCTTGGCCTTGGCGTAATTGATCTGGATGAACTCCGAGCGCATCGGCGCGGCCTGTTCGGTCTTGCGTTGCTGATCCTGGAAGGCGGCGATTTCAGTCGCCGGCGCCACCATCAGCGTGTCGCCGATTTCACGTAGTGCTAAGCCCCGGCTTTGCATGATGATCTCCAGTGCCTGGTCCCAAGGCACATTCTGCAGACGCAGGGCCATGGTGCCGCTGATGCTGTCAGACAGCACCATGTTCTTGCCGGAAACATCCGCCAGGATCTGCAGGAGCGCTCGGGTTTCCACGTTCTGAAAATTGAGGCTCACTGGCTGTCCGCCGCCGAAGCGGCCAATTGCGCTTCCCGGTTGATCCCGGCGAGCAGGTGTTCGAAAGGCGACGGTTAGCAGGCCATCGGTCTGATAGGCCATGGCCTCGGCATCCTGCGCGGCGCGGATGGTGAGCACGGCATCGTTGCCCACCTGGCGCGCCTCGATAGTATGGACCGGGGTGGCGAAGTCTTTCACATCCAGGCGTTGACGCAGGGATTCCGGCAGTCGCGCGCGGCTGAGCGTGACCAGGGTGTCTTCACCGCGCTGGGTCATGTCCATGGCGGTCTTGGGATCATTCAACTGGATCATGATGCGGCCTTCCCCTTGCTCGCCGCGTCGAAAGTCCAGACTTTGGATGCCCGGAGCCGTTGATGAGACAGTCGCATCTCCCTGTGGTGAGGGGGGTAGAGCGGCCATGGCGCCGGGCATCACGCGATTGTCCAGGGTGACCAGGATCCGGTTGCCGTCCACCCTGAGCTGGTATTGCGGCAGGTCGGTCAGTTCAATGACCACGCGGGTGCGGCCGCCCGCCTCGACCACCTGCACGGCCTGCGTCAGGCCGATCCCTACGGGATGGCTGCGCCGCGCAGTGCGATTGGTAACCTGCGGCAGGTCCAGCGCAATCCGGCTGGGGGTGCGGGTGGTGAAAACCCCCGGCTGGGGCGCTGGCCCGGACAGGGTCAGGGCGATCTCGAGTTGATCTGCGCCGCGCCGGCTGGATTCGACGCGCTCCAGCGCCAGTTCGGCCTGTGCCGGTGTGGCGAGGGCGACCCACAGCAGGCAAAAGAACAGCATTTTAAGCCCATGGGTCAGTGATGCAGAGGCTTTCATGGTCATGGTCTCCGGGGCCCTTGCGCAGGGCATATAGACTGCCAAATCAGGCAGGGTCCGATTTTTATTCGCTCTGGGCGATCCAGGCGTCCCGTTGCATCCAGCCGCCCAGGCCATCCGGGACGATTTCCTTCAGGTCCACTTTGCGCTCGGAAATGGCGGTCACCCGTCCACTGTTACGGCCCAGGTGCTGCCCTACCGCGACGCGGTGGACAATGCCATCGGCGGACCGCACCAAGGCCCAGCGTTTCTCGCCATAGCCGAGCACGCCCAGCAGGTTGAGGGCGTCCAGGGGAAATTCTTCCAGCGGCTCCCGCCTGCGTTGCAGGTCCGGGGCAAGGCCATTGTTGGGTTTCAGGCGCGCGATTTCCGTTTCGGCATTGTCAAAGGGGCTACGGCGCCCTGAGTCCAAATAGGTAAAGCGTTCGTAGGGGCGCATCTGGGGAACCATCTCGATATC
Source organism: Gammaproteobacteria bacterium (assembly GCA_011620145.1). Classification (GTDB taxonomy): domain Bacteria; phylum Pseudomonadota; class Gammaproteobacteria; order UBA5335; family UBA5335; genus Macondimonas. Next base: position 3,384 of record WOZT01000063.1, read on the forward strand.
CGTGGATTTGCGGGCCTTGACCTCGGCGAAATAACTGTCCAGGTCCGAGTTGTCCTTGCTGCAGCCAGCCAGGGCGGCGAGCAGGACCATGCCGATCCAGCGGCCACGCCGGGCGGTACGCGTTCCCTGGGCACAGAGGCGTCCCTCGACTGTGTGATGGCTCATGGGGTGGCTCCCGGTTTGTTGCCCACGACGGATCCCTGGACCTGGGGTTCTTCCAGGTAACGGTAGGTCATGGCCGTGGCGTCCATCACCAGTTGATCCGCTCCCGTCTTGGCGTTACTCAGGCTGATGTTGCTGAGGGTGACGATGCGTGGCAGGGCGGCCAATCCGCTGGCGAAATCGCCCATCTGGTGATAGGTGCCGGTCAGGCGAATGCGAATCGGCGCTTCGGCATAGAATTCCAGGGGCCGTTCTGCCTCAGGCTTGAAGATTTGTTCTTCCAGCCCCGTGCCGACCCGTGTCTGGGAGATGTCCTGCAGCAGGTTGGCCATTTCCGTCTGGCTGGGCAGTTGCCGCAGCATGGTGGCGAAGCGCTCCTGCATCTCCCGCAACTGGATTTTGTAGGCGTCGAGATTGGCGACCTGACGCTGCTTGGCTTCAAAGCTCAGGCGCAATTCGGGTTCGCGGTTTTGAGCGGCCTTCAGCGCGGTGATCTGGGGCTGGATCTGGAACCAATACCCCAGCCCACCCAGCAGCAGCATCAGCAGCACCAAGGCCAGATTGCGGATCGATACGGGCCAGCTGCCCGGATTGTTCGGATCGAGATTGCGCAGATCGGCCTGTAGCCTGGACAAGGCGGACATGTCGAGTTTCATGATTTGACCTCCGCCTCCGCGTTTGGGCGGGTGAGCTGGACCCGCAGTGAAAATTGGGCAAAACGTCCGTTCTTGCCCTCTTTGGTTTCGATCACCACCAGCTGGGGATCCTGGAACCAGGACGATGCGTCGAGGTTTTTCATGTAGCTGGAAACGCGCGCGTTGGACTGGGCCTGTCCGTCCAGGGTGATCTGCGCGGCCTCCTGACGCATCGCGGTGACCGTCACGCCGTCAGGCAGGGTGCTGATCAGTTCATCAAACAGATGAACGCTGGTGGTGCGCTGATCCTGCAGTTGTTCGATGACCCGCATCCGCTCGATCAGGTTTTGCCGGGTTTTCTGTAAATCCCGGATTTCAGCGATCTGGATGTCGAGCGCCTTGTTTTCTTGTTCAATGCGGCTGTTGCGGGCATTCTGGCGATCGATGTGGGTCTGCACATAGGAATTCGCCAGGAACACCCCACCGAGGGCGACGATCGCTGCGCCAATCAGGCTGATCAGGAACTGACGCTGCTGTTCCTTGCGCTGCTGTTCCCGCCAGGGGAGGAGATTGATGTGGTGGGTCATCAGTCGAAACTCCGCATAGCCAGCCCGCATGCCGTCATCAGGGCCGGGGCATCCAGCTTGAGTTGCCTGGGGCGGGCCCGGGGCAGGATTTTCATACCCGCGAAAGGGTCGGCGATGCGGGTGGCAACTTCCAGGTGTTCTTCCACCGCCTGGTCAAGACCCGGAATGCTGGCGCATCCACCTGCCAGAACAATCTGTCCGATCTTCTCAATGCGGCTGTTGGAGGAAAAAAAGAACTGCAGGGCACGTTCCACATGGCTGATCACATCCTGCATGAAGGGCTTGAGCACTTCGTCGCCGTAACTGTCCGGCAGTCCGCCGCGCCGCTTGGCTTTGCCGGCTTCCTCATAGGACAGGCCGTAATGGGCCATGATTTCCTCGGTCAGCTGCTTGCCCCCGAAGGCCTGATCACGCGTGTAGACGATGTTGCCGCCCTGCATGATGTTGAGGGTGGTGGTGGTGGCGCCGATATCGACCACGGCCACTCCCTGCTCGGGATTCTTGAGTTTGAATTGTTCGCCGATGAGGACACAGGCGTTTTCGAGGGCATTGGATTCAATGTCGACGATTTTGCAGGTGAGCCCCGCGAGATGGACCGCAGCCACGCGATTGTCGATGGTTTCGTTGCGGCAGGCGGCCAGCAGTATCGAGACAGCGTGGTCTTCTTCCGCGGAGGGGCCGAGCACCTCGAAATCCATGCCCACTTCGTCCAGGGGGTAGGGGATGTATTGATCGGCTTCCAGGCGAATTTGCTGTTCCAGCTCGCGTTCGGAGAGATCCGCCGGCATGGCAATGGTTTTGGAGATGACGGTCGCGCCGCCCACCGCCACCACAACCTCACGCGTGCGCGTCCCCGATTGTTTGATGGCCTTGCGGATGGCTTGACCCACGGCCTCCGGATCGGTGACCTGTTTATCAGTTACCGAATCGGGTGATAGCCCCACAGCGGCATAGCTGATCACCTGTGGGTGCTGGCGGTCCCCGCCCAATTCGATCAACTTGACCGCAGTGGAGCTGATGTCCAGTCCCAGCAGGGGCTTGATGCGACGCTTGAACAACACGTTATTCCTTCCCCAGCCCTGGCTGTGATGAATCTTGCGGATGGAAGCACTGTTTTCCGGCTGGAAAACGGAAACCGGTCCGGTTTGCTTTCTCCGTCGGTAATCCAGATCGGCCGTTGGCGCGTCAACTTGACGCGCGATGGCTTGTCAGGTTCGACGATGGGCCGCGTATAATGCCCCCCGGCGATCCGCCCGCTGGTTTTATCGGCTGTGTGAACCATGCCTTTATGGATCAGGCTTTTCGGCTTGCTGGCGGGAGCCATGCTGGCTGCAGTGACAGTTTTGGTTGCGATCGTGCTGGCGCTCTACCTGCATCTCGAACCCCAGCTTCCCTCCGTTCAGGCCCTGCGCGATTTTCAATTCGAGGTCCCCTTGCGCATCTACACCCAGGATCGGGTACTGATGGGTGAATTCGGAGATCAGCGCCGGGAACCAATTACGTTTGACCAATTTCCGCCGCTACTCATCAAGGCGGTGCTGGCCGCCGAAGATGATCGATTCTTCGAGCATCCCGGCGTGGACTACCAAGGCTTGTTGCGGGCTGTGGCGCGGCTGGTCCTGACCGGTGAAAAAGAGCAGGGCGGCAGCACCATCACCATGCAGGTGGCGCGCAACTTTTTCCTGAGCCCCGAGAAGACCTACCAGCGCAAACTTACCGAAATCCTGCTGGCGTTCCGGATCGAGCACGAACTGGGCAAGGAAGACATCCTGGCCCTGTACCTCAACAAGATTTATCTCGGCCAGCGTGCTTATGGCATGGAAGCCGCCTCGCGCGTGTATTACGGCAAGAGCGTCTGGGAGCTGTCGTTGCCCGAATGGGCAACCCTGGCCGGCCTGCCCAAGGCGCCCTCGAAGATCAACCCCGTCGCCAATCCTGCTGCTGCCCTGGCGCGCCGGGACTATGTGCTGCGTCGCATGCACCACCTGGGCTGGATTTCTACGGAACAGCTTGAGGCGGGCTTGTCCGCACCGAATACCGCGACGCTGCATGGCCCCGCGATTGGCCTGAACGCGCCTTATCTGGCCGAAATGGTGCGTCAGGATCTGCAGGCGCGCCTGGGCGGCGAGATTTATCGGGCGGGTCTGACGGTCTACACCACCATTGATAGCCGCCTGCAGGCGGCGGCGGATGCCTCATTGCGTGATGGACTGCTGGACTACGACCGTCGCCACGGTTATCGCGGTCCGGAGGCCCATTGGTCCATCGGTGAGGGTGGCGACGGGTTGACAAGGCGCTTGAGTGAAGTCCCGCGGGTGGGTGGTTTGCAACCGGCTGTGGTGCTGGCAGTCGAGGCGCGCAATGCCCGAATTCAAGTGGCGGGTGTGGGACCCGTTGACCTGGACTGGGAAGGGATGCGCTGGGCGCGACAGGGGTCGTCGACACGTGCGAATGGTGGGCTCAAGCCGGGCGATGTGATTCGAGTGCGGCAACAGGGCGATCGCTGGGTCCTGTCGCAGGTGCCGCAGGTCCAGGGCGCTTTGGTCAGCCTCAGTCCCCGGGATGGCCGCATCCTCTCCCTGGCGGGTGGCTTCGATTTCGTCCAGAGCCCCTTCAACCGCGCCACCCAGGCGCGCCGCCAGCCCGGTTCAAGCTTCAAGCCGTTCCTGTATGCGGCGGCCTTCGACAAGGGCTATACCCCGGCCTCGATCATCAACGATGCGCCAGTGGAATACGCCCAGGGGGTCAATGGCGAGGTCTGGCGCCCCGAAAATTATTCGGGCCGGTTTTACGGCCCCACGCCCTTGCGCGAGGGATTGGTTCATTCCCGCAACCTGGTCTCGGTGCGATTGTTGCAGGAAATGAGCGTGGATTATGGGGTGCGCTATGTGGAGCGCTTCGGCTTTCCCATGCAGCATGTTCCGCCCGATCTGTCGCTCTCCCTGGGTACGGCGGAGTTGACGCCGTTGGAAATGGCCCGCGGCTATGGCGTCTTTGCCAGTGGTGGTTATCTGCTGACGCCCTACCTGATTGCCCGGGTGGAGGACCATGACGGGCGCCTGCTCTACGCGCGCGCGCCGGAGTTGGCCTGTGAGGATTGTGGGAATGCCGCATCACGCGTGCAGCCGGCGCAAGGACCCGGTTGGCTGACCGATCACCCGCCGATTGCCTTGGGGGGCGCTGATTTTGTCCCCGAGCCGGTGCGGAGTGCACCCCGGGTGATGGATGGACGCACCACGTATCTGATGACCAGCCTGATGCAGGATGTGATTCGTCGCGGAACTGGACGGTACGCGTTGCGTCTGAATCGCCCGGATGTGGCGGGCAAGACCGGCACCACCAATGAGCTGCGGGATGCCTGGTTCGCGGGCTATACGCCTGATCTGGTGGCCGTGACATGGGTTGGATTTGACCTGGCGCGCTCGCTGGGGCGGGGCGAATCGGGTAGCGTGAGCGCAACCCCGATCTGGACGAACTATATGTCGCAGGCACTTAAGGAAGTCCCCCGTCGCGCCATTGATCTGCCGCCTGGCGTGGTGGCAGTCTGGGTCTCTGCAGCGACCGGCGCACGCACCAGCCTGGACGATCCGGCCGGGCATTATGAGTATTTCCGTGCCGACATGCTTCCCCCCGAGGCGGTCAACGAAGGTCCCGGCGAGGCATCCGGATCGACCGCATCCCCCATCCGACAGGAGGAACTGCGCGACTTGTTCTAACTCCGCGAGAAGGTGTCAATGACGGCTTGAGGCTCAATTCTCCCAAGGAGGCTCATATGGGGCACGGCAATGGCGCGAAATGTTGGCAACAGCGGGAACGGCTCATCCAGACCGCGGCCCGGATCATGGCGGAGGAGGGGGTGCGGGATTACTTTCTGGCCAAGCAGAAAGCCGCCGACCGTCTCGGAATTGCCCGCAACAGCCCCAATCTTCCCCGCAACCAGGAAATCGAGGCGGCTCTGGGCGCTTATCAGCGCCTGTTCCGCAGCGATTCCCAGCCCCGGCAGTTGCGCCGGCTACGCGAGATCGCCTGCGAGGCCATGGCGTTTTTTCAGTCGTTCCAGCCGCGTCTGGTGGGTTCCGTGCTCAGCGGTCATGCCGATGCCCATTCCGAGGTGACGCTGCACCTGTTCGCCGAGTCGGCCGAGCAGGTCGGCTTGCACCTGTTGGACAAGGGCATACCCTATCGGCTGGAGGAGCGTCGATTGCGCATGACTCCCGGCGCGCAGGCGGCTTATCCGCAGTTCCGTTTCCAGGTCGATGGGGTGTGGGTGGCTGCGGTGGTGTTCGATGTCGACGGACTCCGGCAGGCGCCCCTGAGTGCGACCACTGGCCGCCCGATGGTCCGGGCCAGTCTGCCCAAGGTGAAGGCCCTGCTGACGGAGACCATGGCGGTGTGAGGATGCGGCTGTTGCAATGAAACAAGGCGGCACAAGGCCGCCTTGATCTTGATGTGCTCGCGGGTCGTGACGGAGGTCAGCCGCGCTGGCTGGTCTCGATGTAGTCGCGTTGCGCCGCGCCGGTATAGATCTGCCGCGGCCGGCCAATGCGCTGCTCGGGATCATTGGTCATCTCGATCCAGTGCGCCACCCAGCCCACGGTGCGGGCGATGGCGAACATCACGGTGAACATGTTGGTCTGCAGGCCCAGGGCCTTGTAGATGATGCCGGAATAGAAGTCGACATTGGGGTAGAGCTTCTTTTCCTTGAAGTAATCATCGTTCAGGGCGAGCTGTTCCAGCTCCAGCGCCAGCTCGAACAGGGGATCGTTTTCCTTGCCGAGGCGCTTCAGGATCTTGTGGCACATGCTGCGGATCACGGTGGCGCGCGGATCGTAGTTCTTGTAGACGCGGTGGCCGAAGCCCATCAGCCGGAACGGATCGTTCTTGTCTTTCGCTTTGGTGATGAACTTGGGGATGTTTTTCACATCGCCAATTTCTTCCAGCATGGTCAGCACCGCTTCATTGGCGCCGCCATGAGCCGGCCCCCACAGACAGGCCACGCCGGCCGAAATCGCCGCATAGGGGTTGGTGCCGGAGCTGCCGGCCAGCCGCACCGTGGAGGTGCTGGCGTTCTGCTCATGGTCTGCATGCAGGATGAACAGCATGTCCAGCGCCTGGGCGGCCATCGGATCGACTTCATAGGACTCGGCCGGGACCGCGAACAGCATGTGCAGCAGGTTGCTGCAGTAATCCAGGTCGTTGCGCGGATAGACGAAGGGCTGGCCGATGGAATGCTTGTAGGCGCAGGCGGCGATGGTGGGGATCTTGGCGATCATGCGGTGCGCGAAGATTTCCTGATCGTTCTTGTCGCGCGGGTCGCGCGAGACGCCGTAGAACGCCGACAGGGAGCCCACCACGCCGGTCAGCATGGCCATGGGATGAGCGTCGTAATGGAAGCCCCGGAAAAAGTCCCGCAGCGACTCATGGATCATGGTGTGGTAGCGGATCGAATGGCTGAAGGTGTCGAGCTGGATCTGGGTGGGCAGTTCCCCGTACAGCAGCAGATAGGCCACTTCGATGAAGCTGCTTTTTTCCGCCAGTTGTTCGATGGGGTAGCCGCGGTAGAGCAGTACGCCCTGGTTGCCGTCGATGTAGGTGATGTCGCTGCGACAACTGGCCGTGGAGACGAAGCCGGGATCATAGGTGAACATGCCATGGTCGCGGTACAAGGTGCCGATATCGGCCACTGCCGGGCCATGGGTGCCTTTGCGGACGGGCAACTCACTCTGTTTGCCGGTGGCGGGATCGGACAGGATCAGTTTCTGTTCGCTCATCGACAAGACTCCTGCAGGGGTGGGCTCAACAAATAGGGGCGTGAAGCTCCACCGGCGGTTGGGGATAGTGGGACGGATAGGCGGCGCGGGCGACGCCCGAATCCACGGCGGCGCGGGCCACGGCGGGCGGGACGGTGTCGATCAGGCGCGGGTCCAGCGGGGTCGGGATGATGTAGTTGGGGCCGAACGCCAGTTCGGTGCGGCCATAGGCCCGGAGCACCTCATCCGGCACCGGCTGATGCGCCAGCGCCCTCAGGGCCTGAACGGCGGCGATGTGCATTTCCCGGTTGATGCGTTTGGCGCGCACATCGAGCGCGCCCCGGAAGATGTAGGGGAAACCCAGGACATTGTTGACCTGGTTGGGATAATCGCTGCGCCCCGTGGCCATGATCAGATCGTTGCGGCTGCGCAGGGCGATCTCGGGGCGGATCTCGGGGTCGGGGTTGGACAGGGCGAAGACCACCGGGCGCGGGGCCATGGCCTTGAGCATGTCGGTGGTCACCAGATTGGGTCCGGAGACACCGATGAAGACGTCCGCATCCACCATGGCGTCGGCCAGCGTGCGGCAGGACGTGTCAATGGTGAAAGCCGCCTTGGTGGGATCGAGCCCTTCGCGCCCGCTGTGGATCACGCCACGCCGGTCCACCAGCATCAGGTTTTCGCGTCGGGCGCCCAGCGCCAGCAGCAGATTCATCGAGGCGATGCCGGCCGCGCCCGCCCCCAGGCAGACGATGCGTGCGGTCTCCAGACGCTTGTCCTGCAGTTCCAGCGCATTGAGCAGGCCGGCCGCGACGATGATGGCGGTGCCATGCTGGTCATCATGGAAAACCGGGATGTCCAGCCGCTCGACCAGTGCCCGCTCGATTTCGAAACAATGGGGCGCCGCGATGTCTTCCAGGTTGATGCCGCCGAAGGTGGGCGCGATGCGGGTCACGGTGTCGATGAAGGCCTGCGGACTTTCCGCGTCCACCTCGATGTCGAAGACGTCGACATCGGCAAACTTCTTGAACAGGACCGCCTTGCCCTCCATGACCGGCTTGCTGGCCAGGGCGCCGGTGTTGCCCAGGCCGAGCACGGCCGTACCATCGGTGATGACGGCAACCAGATTGCCTTTGGAGGTGTACCGGAAGGCGTCGTCGGGGTTGGCCACGATGGCGCGCACCGGTGCCGCCACCCCCGGGCTGTAGGCCAGCGCCAGCTCGTTGTAGGTGGTGAAGGGCTTGGTGACGGCAATGGCCAGCTTGCCCGGTTTGGGCTTGGCATGGTAGTCCAGGGCCGCTTGAGTCAGTTCGTCTTCCGTCATCATGGGGGCGGGCTGCCGGGGTGGGGGAACGCTTGAGGGAGAAGCAAAGGGCGGGGCTACCGCGATGGTGCCGGCCCTGCCCGCATGCACACCAGAACCGAATCAAGGCGTTGCGGCGGTATCCTTCGCACCGTAACGACGGCGGAACTTGTCGACGCGACCGCCGGTATCAACGATCTTCTGCTTGCCGGTATAGAACGGGTGGCAACTGGAGCACACCTCAACCTGCAGTTCATGACCGAGGGTGGAACGGGTTTCAAAACGGTTCCCGCAGCTGCAGGTGACCGTTACCGCTTGGTAAGCGGGATGAATATCGGGGCGCATGGCGGCAATGACCTCAGTTCGGGGCCGGGCGGCCCATTCTCGAAAACCTAGCATTTTAACGAGACAGAGGCGACAGGGCAATGATCGGGCATGGAGGGTGGGCTGCTCGATCATGCCTCCGGGCACGGTTTTCCGATATCATTGGCGATTGTCGGCAAGTTGATCGACCTTGGGGCGCCTCTGACCCGAGCCGGCCGCTCCCCTCCAATTTCTTGTTGCCTGCATGGTGTTGACCCCAGATGACCGCTGATGAAATCGTCGCTGTGATAGCTGCCCGCATGCCCGAAGCCGACCCGATTCGGGTGGAAGGGGATGACGGCGTCCATTTTGCCGCCTTGGTGGTTTCACCTGCCTTCAATGGTCTGCGGCCCGTTCAGCGCCATCAGCGCGTCTATGCCGCGCTGGAGGGCTTGGTGGGCGGCGCCATTCACGCCCTTGCCCTGGAAACGCTGACCCCCGAGGAATGGGCGGCCCGCACGCCCATGCGCTGACCGCAGGCCGGAGCTCGAAATCATGGACAAACTGGTCATCGTGGGCGGCAAGGCCCTGGAAGGAGAGACCCGTATCTCCGGCGCCAAGAACGCCACCTTGCCCATCCTGGCGGCGTGTTTGTTGGCCGAGGGACCGAGCCTGGTGCGCAATGTCCCCCATTTGCACGATGTGACGACCAGTATCGAGCTGCTGTCCGGCATGGGCGTGCGCGTGACCCTGGCCGACGGCATGGGGCTGGAGGTGGATGCCGGCGCGGTGGATAACGTCCATGCGCCCTACGATCTGGTCAAGACCATGCGGGCTTCCATTCTGGTGCTGGGGCCGCTGGTTGCCCGCTTCGGCCGCGCCGATGTGTCCCTCCCCGGGGGCTGCGCCATCGGCTCGCGGCCTGTGAATCTGCATATTGATGGCCTGGCGGCGATGGGCGCCGACATCCGGGTGGAGAACGGTTACATCCGCGCCAGTGCCGGGCGCCTGAAAGGCGCGCGCATCGTGCTGGAAACCGTCACCGTGACGGGCACGGAAAATCTGATGATGGCGGCCACCCTGGCCGAGGGCACGACGGTGATCGAGAACGCCGCCCGCGAGCCCGAAGTGGTGGATCTCGCCTGCTTTCTCAATCGCATGGGCGCGCGGGTGCAAGGTGCCGGCACGGACACCCTGGTGATCGAGGGGGTCAAGCGGCTGCACGGGACCGAATACGAGGTCATGCCCGATCGCATCGAGACGGGCACCTATCTCATCGCCGGCGCCATCACGGGCGGCTTGATCACCCTGAAGAACATCCGCCAGGGGACCCTGGATGCAGTGTTGGCCAAGCTGCAGGAAGCCGGCGCCCAGATTCGATGCGCCGACAACATGATCACCCTCGACATGCGCGGTCGCCGGCCCCGGGCGGTGGATGTGCGCACGGCGCCCTATCCCGCCTTTCCCACCGACATGCAGGCCCAGTTCATGGCCCTGAATGCCATTGCCGAAGGCACTGCCACCATGGTCGAGACGGTGTTCGAGAACCGTTACATGCACGTGCAGGAAATGGAGCGCATGGGCGCCGATATCCGGGTCCAGGGCAACGTGGCGGTGGTGCACGGGGTTGAGCGGCTCACCGGTGCGCCGGTCATGGCCACCGATCTGCGCGCATCGGCCGGGCTGGTGCTGGGCGCTCTGGTGGCCGAGGGGGAAACCGAGGTGGACCGCATCTATCACATCGACCGAGGCTATGAGTGCATCGAGGAGAAGCTGGGCCAGCTCGGCGCCTGCATCCGGCGTATTCCCCAATGAGTGGAGAGTGGAAATTCATCGGAGCGATGGCAGACCATGCCTGAAGCGCAGCTGACGCTGGCCCTGTCGAAGGGGCGCATTCTGGAGGAGACCTTGCCCTTGCTGGCGCGGGTCGGCATCGTTCCCGATGAGGATCCGGCGCGCAGTCGGCGCCTGATCCTGAGCACATCCCAGCCGCATATCCGCTTGCTCATCGTGCGACCGACCGATGTGCCGACCTATGTGCTCCATGGTGGGGCCGACCTGGGGGTCACCGGCAAGGATGTCTTGATGGAACAGGCAGGCGGCATCCTTTATGAGCCCCTGGATCTCAGGATTGGCCATTGCCGGCTGGTGTTGGCCGGTCGCGAAGGCCGTGAGCCCGATCGCGCGCAGCCCCGGGTGGCGACCAAATATGTGGCCACCACCCGCGCGTTCTTTGCCGCGCGCGGCCAGCAGGTGGATGTCATCAAGCTCTATGGGTCCATGGAATTGGCGCCCCTCGTCGATTTGGCCGACTGGATCGTGGATCTGGTGGATACCGGCAACACCCTGCGCGCCAATGGCCTGGTGCCTCTGGAAACGCTGGCCGAGATCAGCGCCCGGCTGGTGGTCAACCCGGCCTCCTGGAAAACCAAGCATGCGCCGGTGCGCGCGCTGGTGTCCGCCCTGGCGGAGACCATTGGCACGGAGAGCGCCCCATGACGCAGCCTCAATCGCCTGTCTTGCGCCGTCTGCGCACCCGGGAAGCGCATTTCGAGACGGATCTGGCCGCATTGCAGGTCCAGGCCGAAGCCCAGCAGGCCGAGGTGCTGGATGCGGTGCAGGAAATCCTGGTGACGGTGCGGGCCGGCGGCGATCGGGCGCTGCTGGCGTACACCCATCGCTTCGATGGATGGCAGGCCCCCTCCGCGGCAGCGTTGCAGATCGCGCCGGCGGATCTGGCCGCGGCGCGGGAGCGTATTTCCCGGCAACTGCGCGATGCCCTGGAAGCGGCGGCCGCGCGCTTGCGCGACTATGCGGCGCACCAGCGGCTCGCCTCCTGGCGTTACACCGACACGCTGGGCAATGTGCTGGGACAGGAAGTGCGTCCGCTGGATCGGGTGGGCGTTTACGTCCCCGGCGGCAAGGCGGCCTACCCTTCTTCGGTGCTGATGAATGTGATTCCGGCGCAGGTCGCTGGCGTGCCCGAGATCATCCTGTGCGTGCCCACTCCCGATGGCCAGCGCAATGACCTGGTGCTGGCGGCGGCGGCCATCACGGGTGTGGATCGCGTGTTCGCGGTGGGGGGTGCCCAGGCTGTGGGCGCCCTGGCCTATGGGACCGAGACCGTGCCACGTGTCGACAAGATCGTGGGGCCCGGCAACCGCTATGTCGCCACCGCCAAACGCCTGGTGTTCGGCCAGGTCGGCATCGATATGGTGGCCGGACCGTCTGAAATTCTGATCATCTGCGATGGCCAGACCGATCCCGATTGGATCGTGCTCGATCTGTTTTCCCAGGCCGAACACGACGAGGATGCGCAGGCGGTGCTGGTGAGCCCTGATGGCGCCTTCCTGGAGCGCGTCGCCGAACGCATCGCGGCGCGCTTGCCCGGTCAGCCGCGCCGGGAGATCATCGCCCGCGCCCTGGCCCGACGGGGGGCGCTGATCGAGACGCGCGATTTGGCCGAGGCGGCGGAGATCGCCAACCGTCTGGCGCCCGAGCATCTTGAGCTGTCGGTCGCGGATCCCGAGGCCCTGCTGCCCCTGATCCGCCATGCGGGCGCCATCTTTCTCGGGCGGCACACACCCGAGGCCATTGGTGATTATTGCGCAGGACCCAACCATGTCCTGCCCACGGCTGGCACCGCCCGGTTCTTTTCGCCGCTGGGGGTTTACGATTTCCAGAAGCGCAGCAGCCTGATCCAGTGCAGCCCGGCAGGCGGGGCCGCGCTGGGGCAGTTGGCGGCCTTGCTCGCCCGTGGCGAGGGCCTGGAAGCGCATGCGCAGTCGGCTGCGGCTCGGGCGAGCGACCCATGAACCAGGACGATGCCGTTCTGAATCGGGTCCAGCGTTGGGTACGCGAGGATATTCAGACCCTGGCGGCCTATGCCGTGCCGCCCGCAGCCGGCCTGATCAAGCTCGATGCCATGGAAAATCCCTACGACTGGCCGCCCGAACTGGTTCAGCCCTGGCTGGCGGCGGTCGCCGGCGCTGCACTGAACCGCTATCCCGATCCCGGATCACGCGCCTTGCTGCCCGTACTGCGCACGGCACTGGGCATCCCGGACGCGGCTGAGGTGCTGCTGGGCAACGGATCGGATGAGCTGATCCAGATGCTGATCCTGGCGGTGGCGCGACCCGGCGCCGTGGTGCTTGCTCCCGAGCCGACCTTTGTCATGTACCGCCTGATTGCCCACTGGCTGGGGGTGCGGTTTGTGGGCGTGCCCTTGCGGGCGGATGATTTTGGACTGGATCGCGCGGCGATGCTGGCGGCCATTGCCCAGCATCAGCCGGCGCTGGTGTTTCTGGCCTGTCCCAACAATCCCACCGGCAATCTTTTCGATCGGGATGATGTGCTGGCCATCCTGGATGCGGCGCCCGGCGCGGTGGTGGTGGACGAGGCCTACGCGCCGTTCACCGCGGCCAGTTTCCTGGAACAGGTGGGTTCGCGTCCGGAACTGCTGGTGATGCGTACCTTGTCCAAGGCTGGATTGGCCGGACTGCGGCTGGGGATTCTGGCTGGCCCCGCCGCCTGGATTGCGCAGATCGACAAGGTGCGACTGCCCTACAACATCAATGTATTGACGCAGATCACGGCCGAGGTGGCATTGCGTTATCCTGCCGTGTGGCAGGATCAGGCGGCCGCGATCTGCGCCGAGCGGGCCACCCTGGCGGCCCGACTGGCGGCGCTGCCGGGGGTGACGGTCTATCCTTCCGAGGCGAATTTCCTGTTGTTCCGTGTGCCGGCGGGGCACGCCGCCGCCATTCATGAGGCATTGCGCCAAGGCGGTGTGCTGATCAAGTCCTTGGATGGGGGTCATCCGGCTTTGAATGACTGCCTGCGGGTCACGGTCGGCAAACCCGCGGAGAATGCAAGCTTCCTTGACGTTCTGACCCGTAGCCTGGTGTCTTTGCGGGGCATTGCCGGCAAGTAGGCAATGGGGACACGCGGGTGTAAAATCCCGC
>WOZT01000063.1:17187-19503 GCA_011620145.1 Gammaproteobacteria bacterium
TTGCGGGGCATTGCCGGCAAGTAGGCAATGGGGACACGCGGGTGTAAAATCCCGCTCGCATTTTGCCCGCTTGCGCGGGTTAATCACGGGTTGATGGGGACGCGCTCTAGCGCCCGCCCCGACATCCCATGCCAGACATGTTGCTAGGAGAATCCCGGGAATGAGCAATGATGGGGGTGTCGATACCAATCGACGACGCTTTCTGACCGTGGCCACGGCGGCGGTGGGTGGCGTCGGTGCGGTCTTCGGAGCCTATCCCTTCCTCGCCGCCATGCAGCCCAGCGCCCGCGCTGAAGCGGCTGGCGCGCCGGTGGAAGTGGATATCAGCAAACTGGAGCCCGGCGCTCGCCTCACGGTCGAGTGGCGGGGCAAGCCGGTATGGGTCGTGCGGCGTACGCCGGAGATGCTGTCCAGGCTGGACGGGTTGGGCGGCGAATTGCGCGATCCCAATTCCGACCAGGATCAGCAGCCGACCTATGCGAAGAATACCTATCGCTCCATCAAGCCGGAGTTCCTGGTGTTGGTCGGGATATGCACCCATCTGGGCTGCTCACCCACCTATCGGCCGGAACCGGGCGCCAGCGATTTGGGCAGCAACTGGCCAGGCGGTTTCTTCTGTCCCTGCCATGGCTCCCGTTTTGACATGGCGGGGCGGGTGTTCGCCGGAGTTCCCGCGCCGCTCAACATGGCGGTGCCGCCCTATCGCTTTGTGGGCGAAACCCGGGTGGTGATCGGCGATGACAAAGGAGCGGCCTGATGCGCAGTGTGATGAGCAATGCCCGTGAGCTGATGCTGTGGGGCCTGGATTGGGTCGATAGCCGCTTTCCGCTCACCAAGATGTGGAAGGAACAGGCGTCCGAATATTACGCGCCCAAGAACTTCAATTTCTGGTACTTCTTCGGCAGCCTGGCCCTGGTGGTGCTGGTCAACCAGTTGCTCACCGGCATCTGGCTGACCATGAACTACAAGCCCAGCGCCCAGGACGCCTTTGCCTCCGTCGAATACATCATGCGTGATGTGGACTGGGGTTGGCTCATCCGCTACATGCATTCGACGGGTGCCTCGATGTTCTTCGTCGTGGTCTATCTGCACATGTTCCGTGGCCTGCTCTATGGTTCCTACCGCAAGCCGCGCGAACTGGTGTGGATCTTCGGCGTACTCATTTTCCTCGTGTTGATGGGTGAGGCCTTCATGGGTTACCTGTTGCCGTGGGGGCAGATGTCCTACTGGGGCGCGCAGGTGATCATTTCCCTGTTCGGGGCGGTTCCGGTGGTGGGCGAGGCCTTGTCCCAGCTCATCCGCGGGGATTTCGTGGTCTCCGACGCCACCCTGAACCGGTTTTTCGCCCTGCATGTGATTGCCATGCCGCTGGTGCTGCTGGGGCTGGTGATGGCGCATCTGATGGCGCTGCATGAAGTGGGTTCCAACAATCCCGACGGAATCGAGATCCACGACAACGAAGATGAAAACGGCATTCCGCTCGACGGGATTGCCATGCATCCCTATTACACGATCAAGGATATTTTCGGGGTGGTGGTCTTCCTTGCAGTCGCTGCGGTGATCATTTTCTTCGCCCCCGAGTTTGGCGGCTATTTCCTGGAACATGCCAACTTCCAGCCGGCCGACTCCTTGCAGACCCCGGTGCACATTGCCCCGGTGTGGTATTTCACACCGTTCTACGCCATCCTGCGCGCCATTCCCGACAAGCTCGGCGGTGTCATCGGCATGGGCGGGGCGGTGATGATCCTGGCCCTGCTGCCGTGGCTGGATCGCTCCAAGGTGCGCTCCATCCGCTACAAGGGCCCGGTGTTCAAAATCGCCTTGACCCTGTTCGTGATCAGTTTCCTGGGGCTCGGGTACCTGGGGATGAATCCGCCGAGCCCGACCTACACCCTGATTGCCCGGGTGCTCTCGGTCATCTATTTCCTGTTCTTCCTGGCCATGCCCATCTACAGCCGGCTGGATTCCACCAAGCCCGTGCCCGATCGACTGACCTGACAGGGGGAACGATGAATATTTGGAAACGGATTGCATTCCTGGGCTTTTCCCTGTTGCCGATGGCCGCGTTGGCCTCGAGCGAGGGACTCCATCTGGAGTCGGCCAACATCGATGTGAGCAATGTTCAGTCCTTGCAACGGGGCGCCCAACTGTTCAATAACTACTGCCTGAGCTGTCATTCCGCCAAATACATGCGTTACTCGCGCATGGCCCGGGATCTGGCCTTGCCGCAAGACCTGGTGCGCAACAACCTCATGTTCGCGAGTGACAAGATCGGCGAGACCATGACGGTGGCCATGCCGGCGCAGGATGCGGCGG
>WOZT01000063.1:19603-21379 GCA_011620145.1 Gammaproteobacteria bacterium
TGCCATCGGGTGCGCATGGTGCTGGCTGAAAAGGGCGTGAGCTGCGAGGTGGTCTACCCAGACCCCGCGCGGATTCAGGAAGACCTGCTGGATCTCAACCCTTACGGCAGCGTGCCCACCTTGGTCGATCGCGAT
The DNA here is from genome assembly GCA_011620145.1 of Gammaproteobacteria bacterium. GTDB lineage: Bacteria > Pseudomonadota > Gammaproteobacteria > UBA5335 > UBA5335 > Macondimonas. Next base: position 19,739 of record WOZT01000063.1, read on the forward strand.
CTGGTGCTCTATGACGGCCGGATCATCCTCGAATACCTGGACGAGCGATTTCCCCATCCGCCCCTGATGCCGGTCGATCCGGCATCTCGCGCCCGCTTTCGCATCGCCATGTTGCGCATGGAACGGGATTGGTACGCGCTGATTGCAGCAATTGATGCGCCCGGCGAAAAAACCCGCCCGGCACTGCTCAAGCAGTTATTGGCGTCCTTGCTCCAGACCCAGCCCTTGTTTGCCAATCCGCCTTACTTTCTGGGCCAGGACTTTTCCCTGGTCGATGTCACCATGGCGCCCCTGCTGTGGCGTTTGCCGCATTGCGGGATCGAGCTGACGCCCCAGGCTGCCGCGTTGCGGGATTATGCCGAGCGGCTGTTCCAGCGACCGGCGTTTGCCCGCAGCCTGTCGCCGCAAGAAAGCGCCATGCGGCCCCTTTCCCCCTGAGGCATTGGTCGTCATGCGTTCCCGGAAGCCCTATCTCCTGCGCGCCATCCATGAATGGATTTGTGACTGTGGGATGACCCCTCATGCGCTGGTCGACTGTAATCGACCCGGCGTCCAGGTTCCCCCGGAGGTGATCAAGGACGGACAGGTGGTTCTCAATCTGTCGCCGATGGCCGTTCACAACCTGGCCCTGACCAATGAGCTCGTGGGATTCTCGGCCCGATTCGGCGGGCAGGTGCGTCAGGTGAGCTTCCCGCCGACCGCCGTGCTGGCGATCTACGCCAAGGAAAACGGCCAGGGCCTGATGTTCGGGGAGGCGGATGACGGCGACGATCCGCCGCCGGAGCAGCCTCCCACCGATGCTTCCAAGGGTGGGGGTGCTCGACCGCGGCTCAGTGTGGTGAAGTAGGCGCCGCTTGGTGCGTGCAGGGGAACATCAACCCCCTTCAGCCGTCCGCGCCAAAGGCATTGCGAATCCATTTGATGCGCGCTTCGGGGAGCTTGCCCTGCAGAGACACCACATCGAAGCGCATGGGGCGTGCGGCGTGCCGGGGGTGATGCAGCAGGTAGGTGCGGGCAGCCAGCAGCAGGCGTTTTTGCTTGCTTGCGGTGACCGTTTCTTCCGGCGTCCCGAAATCGGCGCTTGCGCGGTGACGAACTTCGACGAACACCAGCATCCCCGAGCCTTCCATGACCAAATCCAGCTCCCCGCCCCGGCATCGATAATTGCGTGCCAACAGCGCAAGTCCGTGCGCCTGCAGATAAGCCAGTGCCTGCTCTTCAGCCCACGCGCCTTGATTGGCTGTCATGGAGCGGCCATCGACGCCGGTTCATCGGCTGGCAATCCGGGTACCACTCGCCCATTGTCGAAATAGGCCCAGGGCAGGTCGTGACGTTCTATGCGCCCGTCCGGTGTCATGGAAAGTGTGCCCGTTGCCCCCGCCAGATGCAGTTCCTGCAGGGCGGGATTGGCGGCCAATTGTTGCCAGATGTGATAGGCATCGAAGCCGAAGGCCTGCATGCGCGCGAACGCGGGATCAACGGCCATTTGCGCTCCCTGGTTCGCCGAGAGCAGCCAGGGCATTTCCGGGAAACGCACGGCATCCAGATCCAGGTCGGCTACTCCGTCATGGGTTCCGGCATCAATCGCGGAGGTGGCGTAGATGGGCAGGTTGCCGGCGCCCACGAAACGGATCTGGGGGC
>WOZT01000270.1 GCA_011620145.1 Gammaproteobacteria bacterium
GGGGCTTTGATCCCGTTGTGTCGAGCGGCCGCAAATGCCGTCGCTAACCCACACTGCGCCGGGCAGGCGAGAAGTCTTCACTGCCGCCGAAGCAGGCGGCATAGTCGCTGCACACGCCGCAACTGGGCGCCTTGCACAGGCTGATTTCTGCCCGCTGGCAAAGCTGGCGATAAAAGAACCGCTTCCAGCGCAGGTTGTGGGTGTTTTGCTCGACCAGGGTGGGAAAATGCGCGTTGAGCAGCGCGGACAGGCTGGCCCGACTCGCGAGGCCCAGATCTTCCCACAGGTGATTGTCCCCCATGCAGCCCGCCGCTACGGCCCGCGCGACCCATTCCCCATGAATGGTGCGGTCCTTGCGATAGGCCATCAGGAGTTCCAGCAGGTCGGCGAATTCATCCAGTCGCGGATCGGATGAAGCCGGCGTGCCCAGGGAATACACCCGCCCCAACAGCGCAATGGCGCCCGGGAAGCAGCGGTCGAACAGGACCCGGCTGGCGTCCTCCGCCAAACCCAGCACCCCGCCCACCGGCCCCAGCGGCCATCCCCAGGTCAGGCCAATGGCGCGCGCCAATGCACGGGTCTCGGCCTGATCGGGTTCCCGAGCGCAGCCCAGCAGGAGGAAATGCAGACCGCCCCGGGACATAAGCCCACCGCCCGCCTGGGGCGCGTTCATCAGGGCGCCTCCATGGGCGTGTGGGTGTAGCATTTCTTGGGGCAGATCTTGGAGCAGGCCTCGCAGCCCACGCAATTCATCTGGTTGGCGATGGTCATGACCTTGCGCTCGTATTCCTCGTCATCATCCTCATCGCCCACGGAACCCACGGCGATCTGCTCGCCATCCTCGGTGATCCCCACCATCTGCAGCACCTCGCGGCCGCAGACCTTGTAACAGCGGCCACAGCCGATGCAGGTTGCATCGTTGATGGCCGCCACGAACTTGGGCGTCCAACTGCGCCCATCGGGCAGGGTAACGGTGACCACGCCGCTCATGCTGCGATCCTCCCCTCAGCCCGCCTGCGCCAATTCAGACTTGGCGGCTGCGAGCTTTTCATAGGTTTCATGGGTTTTCCCGGCGACTTCGAGGATCCGCTCCCAGCCCAGGGGCAGATCCTCGGCCAGATCATGCAGATCCATCTTCAGGGCCGTGGCCTGGGAGGAGAGCCGCTTGATTTCCGCTTTCAGTTCGTCCGCCGTTGCCATGGTTGCCCTCCATCCGGTGTTTCATCTGTTCCACATGAGCGCGCTGTCCGGTAGCCGCCGCCCACACCCAACGGGCCTGCTCGGCGCTCAGGGCGCCGGGTTTGATTTTCAGGGTCATGACCCATACCTCGCCACTTCAGGGAAACTTTCGATCATGCTGACGCCCGCCTCCACCAGTTTTTGTCCCTCCTCCGCCAGCTTTTCCATGGTGGGGAAGCCGAAGCGATGCACGTCGCGCAATTGTTTGTTCACGGCAATCAATCGGCCGGCGGTGAGCACCATGCGGCCGAAGCCCTCATGGGACATCTTCATCATGGGGGACACCATGACGCCGGTGCGGCGCTCGATGGACAGGCCGATGGCGTTGTAGAACAGCTCCAACCGCCACAGCATTTCCGGATCCGGATCCCCGATGATGGGAATCAGCGCCCGCTTTTCCTTGGTCAGGATGAAGGGGTCGAGCAATTGCTCATCGCTCTTGGTATCCCAGGCCCCGAAGGAGTCGTGGGCGCGGAATTGCTTGATCAATTCCACGACAAAAGGGGTCTCGATCGCGGGTCCATCAGACGCCACGACGGCGGTTTGTGTCTCAGCCATGTTCCATCTCCTCATCTTCGAAATCGAATTCCTGTGCCTGCCCCTTGCGCATGACCTTACGCAGCCAGGGCGGAGGGGTTCCGGCCAGCACGTCTTTGAGCTTGTCGAGAATCTCGGCAATGGGTTCGGGCTGATTCACCTTGATCGGGTGGATGTTGTTGGCCACCACCCGCGCCGCGCCGGAACCGCCAATGGCGGCCACGTAGAGGATGGCGCAGTCCTTGATCGCCTCGATCTTGGGCGCCAGCTTGTCCTCGTTGCCATCCTCCTGCAGGTCGCCATCGAACTGGATCGCCTCGACGAACTGGTAGCTGGTGGGGCTGACCTCATAGATGGCAATGTTTTTCGCCCAACCGAAGTGGGCATCCACCTGTTTCAGGTCCTGGGTACAAAAGGCTATTTTCATCACGCCTCCTTCGGCGCTCGCCCGTTCATGATTCGGGGTCTTAAGCAATCGCAACCGCCGCACTGGCCTCTGGCGCATGCGTCTGTCTCCATTCATCGGGTTCCGGCTCGTGGCCATTGGCGATGAGCAGGTTGGCCACCTCGAAAATGAGATCCCGGCTGCCCCGATAGCCCACCGCGAGGCGGTGCGCCGCGCCCAGGCGATCGAAAATCGGCAGGCCCATGCGCAGGAAGGGCAAATGCAGCCGCGCCGCCATCTGCCGGCCGTGGGCATGGGTGATCAGCAGATCACAGTCCTTGGCCTGCGCTTCCAGATCCTCCAGATCGCCGATCAGCACCTCCGCGCACGGCAGATTGGCCAATAGCGGCGAGTCGGTGGTGGTGACGGCGGCGGCGATCTCAAAACCGAGCTCGCTCAGAAAATGGGCCACGCTGTGCAGCAGATCGGGTTCGGCGCCGATCGCGAGCCGGCTGCCGCCGGTGTAGAAGTGCCCATCCAGCATGGCGTCGACCAGCTGGCTGCGCTGGCGGCGGTACTTGAGCGGGACCGGCTGGCCGCTGTACTCGGCAAGCAAGGCCATGAAGGCGTCGTTGACCCCGAGCCCCAGCAGCCGGTCGAACACCCGCACCGGCGCATCGATATGTTTGCCGAGCCATTCGGCCGCCGGGCGCATCTGCTCGCCCAGCGCCAGCACCAGTCCGGCCGAGCCGAGCGCGCGGATATCGGCGCGGGTGGTGCCGCCGATGGTGGTGGGGCTGAAATCCTCGGGCACATGGCCGTCCAGCGAACCGGAGAGATCCGGCACGAACACAGGGTCAAGGCCGAAATCCTCCAGCGTCTCGCGCAGCTCCTCGATGTCCGCCACGGTGAGATGGCAGCCGGGCAGCACCGCCACCTTGCGGGGCTCTTTTACCGGAGCGGCGGGCTCCACCAGCACCTCCAGGATGCGCTTGACGGTGGCCGCCCAGCCGTCCTGGAAGGCGCCCTTGAAATCGGGGGTGGAGACATAGATCAGGCTGGTGTCGGCGAGCTCCGGATGGCGCTTGCGGGTGAGGGTGAGATAACCCTCCACGTCGTCGCCCTTGGTCTCGGTCAGTCCGGTCGAGCACATGCCGATGATCTCGGGCCGCGACTTGGTGTAGATGTTCATCACCGCCTGCTCGATGTTGTCGAACCCGCCGAGCACGGTGGCGACCTCGCTCATGGCGGTGGTCTGCAGGGGAATCGATTCCTTGAAGTGGCGCACGAACAGGACCATGCCGAAGGCGGTACAGCCCTGCGAGCCATGCAGAATCGGCATGGTGCTGGCCAGCCCCATGAAGGCGAGCGCGCCGCCGACCGGCTGGCTCATCTTCAGCGGGTTGACCGTGCAGGCCTTCTTGCCATGGCGCACCGTGGCCATCAGGCAGCCTCCACCCGCCCGCCGGTCGGTGCCGGCGTCACCGCGGCGGGAGTGCCGGCGATCGGACCGTCCAGATCCAGCGAATCCAGCGTCAGCGCCTGACTTTCCCAGGGCGCCGCCATGCGCACCTGCGCCCAGATCGGACTGAACAGCGCCTTGTGCATCTCTTTCACCATGGCGACCATGCCGACGTAGCCGGCGTAGGCGTGGTGCTTTTCCTGGTTCACGTCCATCCAGGGCATCTTGGCCTTGAGCGCCACGAACTGGGAGCGGCCGCCGGAGAGCATGATGTCGGCGCGGGCTTCCTTCAGGATCTTGTACATCTCGCGTGGGGCGAGCTCGTCGAACATGTGGGCATCCTCGCCCATGATCTCCTTGAGGCGCTGCTTGTCCTCCAGGGTCGACTTCTTGGTGGAAGTGCCCACCACCTCCATGCCGATCTCCTGCAGCGCCGCCACCACCGACCAGGATTTGACGCCGCCGGTGATCAAGAGCACCCGCTTGCCATCCAGCGCCGCCTTGTAGGGCATGATGGCCTCCCAGGCGGCCGCCTCCTCGCGGGCGATCAGCGCCTCGGTGCGGGTCATCAACTCGGCGTCCGCGCCGCGCTCGATCAGCAGCCGCGCGATCTCGCGCAGCGACTCGCTCATGTCGCCGATGCC
>WOZT01000016.1 GCA_011620145.1 Gammaproteobacteria bacterium
CGTGTTGCGCAATTAACCCGCCATCCTATCGGATTCACCCCATGAATCGGTTGTATACCACCCTGTCGCGCACTTGGCTCCGCCCTCGACACCTTGGGCTTCGGCTCGTCGGCGTCGCGGGCCTCTTCCTGGCACTCCCAGCGCTGGCCCAGTACCGCAGTTATCCCTTGCCAGCCCCCAACAACGATGTCATCGGTCAATTGCTGCAATACCCGGCGCAGCAGGAAGATACCCTGTTGGATATTGCGCGGCGTTTCAGTCTGGGTCAGGACGAAATCGTCCAGGCCAATCCCCAGGTAGACAAATGGCTCCCTGGCAAAGGAACACCCGTGTTGCTGCCAACCCAATTCATCCTGCCTCGGGGGAACCGTCAAGGCATCATCATCAATGTCCCGGAAATGCGGCTCTACTATTTCCCGCCAGCGTCCAAAGGATTGGGCCAACAGGTCATCACCTACCCCGTCAGCATCGGCCGCATGGATTGGGATACCCCTGTGGGCATGACACGAGTTCTGCGCAAGGACAAGGATCCTGTCTGGTATCCGCCCGCTTCGATCAAGAAAGAGCATGCCGAAAAGGGCGACATCCTGCCCGATGTGGTGCCGGCTGGACCGGACAACCCCTTGGGTCAGCACGCCATGCGCCTGGGGTTCAATGGCTACCTGATTCATGGCACCAACAACCCCTGGGGTATCGGCATGCGGGTCACTCATGGTTGCGTCCGCATGTACCCGGAGGATGTGGCGCAGCTGTTTGACTGGGTCGACGTGGGAACGCCCGTTGAAATCCTGAATGACCCCGTCAAGGTCGGCTGGCTCGGTGACACACTCTACCTAGAAGTGCATGAGCCTCTGGAGGAGAGCAATGCCAGCCCGGAGCGACTCTATGAAATGGCCATGCAGGCTGTGCTGGGGGCAGTGGCGCAGCGGCCGGCTCGCATCAGTTGGGCGCGGGTGCGGGAAATCGTCACCCAGCAAAATGGCGTCCCCACCGCCATTTCCCTGGACAACCGCCAAACCCCGTCTGGAACCGTCCAGATGACGCCGGGCCCCACGCGACTGGACTAGCCCCACCGCGTCTCTTCAGGAATCGAGCATAAAAAAACCGCCGGGTAATCCCGGCGGTCTCAGAAAGCGAGGCAACCCCAGCAGGGTTGGTCTCAGCTCACTTGTTCATGGACTTCTTGAACATCCGATTCAGTTTCTCGTCGGTGGCCTCAGCGGTGCTCTTGGCATCGGCAGCCATCGCCTTGGCTTCAGCAGCCGAACGGGCAGCAGCTGCGGCAGACGCCTTGGCAGACTCGGCAGACGCAGCAGCGGCTTTGGCGTCAGCGGCAATGCTGTCCAGACGGACATTCAATGCTTCTTTTTCCTTGGTGCTGGAGCAGCCAACCAGGCCACCACCCAACGCCAGAGCTACAATCAAGGGAGCTGCAAATTTCTTGGCCAGCATAAAAAATTCTCCTGATAGATTCCAACGGTTCATGCAATAACGGGACTAGCGCATCGAACGGCCGGGGCAAACCGGCGCCCGTCGCCGACAGATACCGAAAATCGGCCCCCAGCGCGTGCACAGTGTCCAGTTTTTATGCCCATTTTTCAAGGACCCATTCGTTTCTTTTTGACCAAAACCTCAAAAAATGGGTTACTTCACCGGATCACCACACGGGTACCCGTCCCGATCAGGACCTGGAGCTGCTCGATCTGCTGATTGGTCAGCGCAATACAACCCTGAGTCCAGTCGAACTGCTGGTGGATGCGCAGGTCGCCCCGTCCCACGCCGTGGATGCCGATGTGCCCCCCCAATCGCGTATTCTGCGGCGGTGTGAGGCCGTGCCATGTCGCCTGCTGAATGGCCCAGAATTCTTCCTCGTTGATGCGACCGGCTTCGCGAGCCGCCTTGGCGTGATCGGGATTGGGGTAGCTCAGTTCCATGAATAGATCAAAGAGCGGACTTTTGCGAATTTCGGTGATATAGAACTCTCCGAGTGGGGTTTTTTGGTCCCGAGTCACCTTGGCGGGCGTGACGCCAGCGCGACCGATGGCGATGCGATTGAAAGTCCAGATCGGTTCCTCACCCTCCATGACAGAAAGCTGGTGCGCTTCCGTGTCAACCAGGAGCCAGCGACTGGGTGTGGCAAATACGTCCGATCCAGCGGACAGAATGAGGCCGCACAAGACCCCAACGATCCATCGCCTCCCCCATTTCATCCGCCAATCCCCCATCAACCCAATTCTTTAAAAGACTTTCTGAAAGCAGATTGTAGAGCATAACGCCCAACAGGCACCGGCCTTGCCGCCTATCCGATGCTATCTCAATCGCATAAACGCGCGGCCGATAGGATCCCGCCTGCCGAAAACCCCGCCCCCGCTCTCGGGGTATTGCGCGCCGCGCCAATAGCAGCGCTTCTCTGCGCTCCAATGTCTTCATCGCAGCCAACTCTGTCACGCGCCGATCAATTCAATCCGACGCAGGGAGTTGCCTGGCTGCATCTGAGGTTAGATTGGCAGTTTCCGAATGAAAGCGGCGCGCGTCGCTTGAGTACGCCGGTTCGAATAGACTGACCCGCCCGACCCATTTTCCACGTCACTTGATGAATCTTGGGATACCGGTTTCCTGTTGGAGATCAAGCATGATGCATTTACTTCCATGATCGACCCCATCCCTGCGCTGCTTGCACCCGACGAGCCGCCCCCCTGGCACGTCGAGCGCGCGGAAGGCCCGTCCCCCTGGTTCCTGATTTGCGATCATGCGGGCACGCGGATTCCCAGGCGCCTGGGCACGCTGGGCCTGGACCCGACGGCGCTGGCCAGCCACATCGCCTGGGACATCGGGGCGGCCGCCGTCGCCTCCGGGCTGGGCGCGGCGCTGGATGCCACCGTGATCCTCCAGCCCTATTCCCGGCTGGTGATCGACTGCAACCGGCCGCCGCACAGCCTCGATGCCATCGTCAGCCTCAGCGAGCACACGACGATTCCCGGCAATCAGGCGGTTTCTCCCGCCGAGGCCGCCGCACGCGAGCGGGAGATCTTCGCGCCCTACCACATGCGCATTTGCGAGTTGCTGGATGCGCGCCTGCGGCGCGGACAACCCACGCTGCTCGTTGCCCTGCACAGCTTCACGCCGGTGTATCTGGGCGTTGCGCGACCCTGGCAGGTCGGCGTGCTCTACAACCGCGATGCCCGTCTGGCGCACGCGCTGGCCCAGGCATTGATTGCTGAAGGCGATCTGGTGGTGGGCGACAACCAGCCCTATGCGGTCAGCGATGAGACGGACTACGCGATTCCGCGTCATGGCGAGGCGCGCGGGCTGGCGCATGTGGAGCTGGAGATTCGGCAGGACCTGATCGCCGATGCAGCGGGACAATCGGCATGGATTCAGCGCCTGAGCCGCCTCCTCGGCTCAATCGAGCGTACACTGGTCGCCTGATCGCGCACCGAAGTCCACGCCCGGCGGCCTGCGCCGCTTCAGCCCTGATTCGCCATTTGTTTCCTGCACGCGCGAGCGCCAGCGCGTGATCGCCCAAGGGAGGACGCCATGCAGATTCGCCTGGGTTACGACATGGTCTACCAATGCCCGCAGCCGACGCCCATGATCGTCACGCTCAACGTGCACTACACGCGCGCCTCCGACCTCGTGCACCCCGACCAGATGCGCACCGATCCCTGGGTGCCGATGAACATGTATCGCGATGGCTTCGGCAACTGGTGCACGCGCCTGGTGGCGCCGGCCGGGCGCATTCGGCTGAGCGCCGATACCGTGATCAATGACCGCGGCACACTCGATCCGGTATTTCCGATGGCGATACAGCATCCGGTGGAATACCTGCCGGAAGAAACCTTGGTCTATCTGCTGCCGAGCCGCTATTGCGAGTCCGACCTATTGTCCGAGGCGGCTTGGCAGCTCTTCAGTTGGACGCCGCTGGGATGGCCGCGCGTGCAGGCCATCTGCAATTTTGTCCACAACCACATCGTATTTGGCTACGAATACGCCCGGCCCACGAAAAGCGCCTGGGAAGTCTTCAACGAACGCTGCGGCGTATGCCGCGATTACGCCCATCTCGCGATCGCCTTCTGCCGCAGCCTCAACATTCCGGCGCGCTATTGCACCAACTATCTGGGCGACATTGGCGTACCGCCGGTAACGGCGCCGATGGATTTTGCCGCCTCGATGGAAGTCTTTCTGGGCGGTGCCTGGCACAGCTTCGATCCGCGCAACAACCA
>WOZT01000004.1 GCA_011620145.1 Gammaproteobacteria bacterium
AGAATGGTGCCCCGAACACGATTTGAACGTGTGACCTTCCCCTTAGGAGGGGGACGCTCTATCCAGCTGAGCTACCGGGGCATGCAGCGGGGCCGGGGCACTTAGGGCCTCCGTTGGAGGCGGCAGTATAACCTCCCCTCCCCTCACGGGAAAAAACATGGCCCCACGACGCTGATTCAAGTCGTTTCTTCGATGATGCGGGCTCTCCAGATTCTCCGGGTTACACTCGACTGTATTTCCCCGCCAGCGCGTGCAAGAAGCGCGGTGATTGGAACATCACGCCCTGTATTCCGTCGCGTGATCCGCGGTCACGGCGGAAACCTCCAGCGCCTCGATCAGGGCATCACCCACAGTCTCCAGCCAGACAAAACCCATCTGGCGACGCACCGACTCGGGGATTTCCTCGAAGTCGCGCCGGTTGCGCGCCGGTAGCAACACCTTGGTGAGCCCCGCCCGGTGAGCGGCAAGCACCTTTTCCTTGATCCCGCCGACTGGCAGCACCAGGCCGCGCAGGGTGATCTCGCCCGTCATGGCAACATCGGGGCGAACGGTCCGCTCCAGCAGCAGGGAAGCCAATGCCGTGAACAGGGCCACCCCGGCGCTGGGGCCATCCTTGGGAATCGCGCCGGCAGGCACGTGGATATGGATGTCCTGCCGATCGAAAACTGCCGGATCGATCCCCAGCGTCACCGCCTGCGCCTTGAGCAGACTCAGCGCGGCCTGGGCGCTTTCCTTCATCACCTCGCCCAACTGGCCAGTGAGAATCAGCCGTCCGCTGCCCGGCGCCCGACTGGCCTCCACGAACAGGATCTCGCCGCCCACCGGGGTCCAGGCCAGGCCGGTGGCGACCCCCGGCACGCTGGTGCGCGAGGCGGTTTCCGGTTCGAAGCGCACGGGACCCAAAATCGCAGCCAGATCGGGCGCATCAATGCGGTTGGGGCCCTCCGCGCCCAAGGCCACCTTCAGCGCCGCATGCCGGCACAGATTCCCCAGCTCGCGCTCCAGGTTGCGACAGCCAGCCTCGCGGGTGTAACCGCGAATCACACCAGCGATCGCCGCATCGGTGATCTCGCATTGCTCGGGGGTGAGTCCTGCACCGCCCCGCTGCCGATCCAGCAGGTAGCGACGGGCGATCTCCAGCTTGTCCTCCTCGGTGTAGCCGGGCAGCTCGATCACCTCCATGCGATCGCGCAGCGGCGCCGGGATCTGGTCCAGCACGTTGGCGGTCGCAATGAACAGCACCCGCGACAGGTCGAACGGCACGCCCAGGTAGTTATCCCGGAAGGTCGCGTTTTGCTCAGGATCGAGCACCTCCAGCAGGGCCGAGGCCGGATCGCCCTGGACGCCACTGCCCAGCTTGTCGATCTCATCCAGCATCAGCACCGGATTGCGGGTGCCGGCCTTGCGCAGCGCCTGAACGATATTGCCCGGCAAGGCGCCGATGTAAGTGCGCCGGTGACCGCGGATTTCAGCTTCGTCATGCACGCCCCCGAGGCTGACGCGCTCGAAGGGACGCCCCATGGCCCGGGCAATGCTCTGGCCTAACGAGGTCTTGCCCACGCCGGGCGGGCCCACAAAGCACAGGATGGGGCTTTTCCCCTCCGGATTGAGCTTGCGCACCGCCAGGTGTTCCAGGATCCGGCGCTTGACCTTTTCCAGATCGTAATGATCCGCATCGAGCACGGTCTGGGCCTGCGCCAGATCCAGGCGCTCCTCGCTCAGGCGGCTCCAGGGCAGCTCCACCATCCAGTCGAGGTGGGTGCGCAGCATGGCATATTCAGCGGCGCCATCGCTCATCCGCTCCAGGCGGCGCAGATCCTTGTGTACCGTTTCGAGCACCGCGGCCGGCATCCCGGCGGCCTCGATGGCCTCGCGCAATTCGCGCAGTTCGTCCTCGCGTTCCTGTCCCTCGCCCAATTCGTTCTGGATGGTGCGCATCTGCTCGCGCAGCAAGGCCTCCCGCTGGCGGGTGTCAATCTGCTCCTTGGTGCGCTCGCTGATCTGCCGGCTGAGCCGCAACACCTCCACGCGATGGCTGAGATACTTGAGCACCTCGTCCACTCGCAGCTTCAGATCCATCTGTTCCAGCAGGGCCTGCTTTTCGTCCGGCTTCAGGTCCAGGTAACCCGCCACCAGATCCGCCAGAGCGCCAGCCGATTCCATGGATTGCACGGCATTGACCAGTTCGGCGGGCGTCTGCGGCATGAGTTTGAGGGCCTCGGTGGCCTTCTGCTTGAGCAGCAGCAGCCGCGCCTCCAGTTCCGGCGAGTGATCCGTGCGATCCTCGATCCGATCGATGCGAGCGAGAAGAAAGGGATGACCCGCGATGAAATCGACGACACGAAAGCGCGAATCGCCCTGGCAGACCAGATGGTGGCCACCGTCGGGGGCAGTGACGTAGCGCAGGATATGGGTCAGCGTGCCCACCCGATACAGGTCCTCGGGCGCGGGATCTTCCTGTTCAGGATCTTTCTGCAGCAGCAAACCCACCGGCCGACCGCTGCGGGCGGCTTCCTGGGCTGCGGCGAGGGAAGCGGGCCGCCCGATGGTGATCGGATGCACGATACCGGGATAGAGCACCAGGTTGCGCACGGGCAGAATGATCAGGACGTCGTCCGCCAGGGCCACTTCGGGTACGGCCTGATCGGCCGTTGCGGCGCTGTGATCGATAGGGGAATTCATGACATCTCCTCAAAGCACATCAGGCGAACGCTGCAGACGAATCGACAAGCAGCCATCGACTGTCTGCATCGGCTGCAGGACCCAGGCGCCGGGCGGCAGCACGATGCGCCGTTCGAACCGGCCGAAGGGGATCTCCAGGCGATGAATCCGGCCCTCGCGTGCACCCATCGGCAAAGGCCGCTCGCCGGCAATGCGCAAGCCGTCGGCCTCTAGCCGCACCTGGATCCGATCCGCTGCCACGCCAGGTAGCGCCACCACGATGGTCACGCCAGATGCCGTTTCCACCACGTCCACCGGGGGCGCCCAACATGGGCTTTGCGCGCTGCCCGGCAGCGGATGGAAAAACCGGCGCTGCAGCCGGTCGGCCCGCTCCAGCAGGCGCTGGGCTTCCTCCCACATCCAGCCATTGAATTCATCGCGTGACATGCAGCACCTCCGTCGTTGCCTACAACATGGGTCCGGGCCGCGCCATTCTCAAGCCCCGGCGACCGCGAGACTGGTCAAGCACTTCGTTCGATTCGGCTGCGGCCCCAGCAATGCGTTGAAATTAAGGCAGAGTAAATCCAGCTATCCGTCACGATTTTGGCAGAGACTGACGTCGCGTTCATAATGGCGCCCTTCCCGAGCCGCCTCCTGTGAATCGAGTGAACGAATCTTGACCTCTTTTGATGTCATCGTCGTCGGTGGTGGCGCCTCCGGCCTGATGTGCGCCATGACTGCGGGTCAGCGCGGCCGGCGCGTCCTCATCCTCGAGGGCAGCAACAAGATCGGCAAGAAGATCCTGATGTCCGGCGGCGGCCGCTGCAATTTCACCAACCGCCTCGTCGAACCGGCAAACTTTCTCTCGGCCAATCCGCATTTCTGCATTTCCGCGCTGGGCCGCTATACCCCCTGGGATTTCATCGCACTGGTCGAGAAGCACGGCATTGCCTATCACGAGCGCCGCCACGGCCAGTTGTTCTGCGATGATTCGGCAAAGGACATTCTTGCCATGCTGGTGGCCGAGTGCGCGCAGGTTGGAGTCCGTATCCACACCCAGTGCACGGTGCGCGCAATCCAGGAGCCCGTCGGTGGCGATGCGATGAGCGGGAAAGCCGCCAGGGACGACCCGGCGCGCGCCCGCTTCCGGCTGGACACCGACCAGGGCGAGTTCAGCGCCGCATCCCTGGTGGTTGCCACCGGGGGCCTGTCGATTCCCAAGATGGGCGCCAGCGGCTTTGGTTATGACATCGCGCGTCAATTCGGTCACACCGTCCTGCCGACCCGCGCCGGGCTGGTGCCGTTCACCTTCAGCGATGGCTTCAAGGCCATCAGCGAGCGTCTCTCCGGGCTGGCGGTGGAGGCGGCCCTGAGCGTGCCCGAGGCATGCTTCCGCGAGAACATCCTGTTCACCCATCGGGGCCTGAGCGGGCCGGCCGCCCTGCAACTTTCGAATTACTGGCCCTTGGGCGCGCCGATCCGCATCGATCTTTTTCCGGGCGAGTCCGCCCAGGATTGGCTCAAGCTGCGGAAAAA
>WOZT01000119.1 GCA_011620145.1 Gammaproteobacteria bacterium
AGTTCTACAATGAGAAGGGAGAACTGGAGGTCGCTGTCGGCGATGAGGTCGAAGTAGCCCTCGATGCGGTGGAAGACGGCTTTGGTGCAACCCAGCTGTCGCGGGAAAAGGCCAAGCGCGCCAAATCCTGGATCGTGCTGGAAAAAGCCTTCGAGGGTGGCGAAGTCATCAAGGGCATCCTCACCGGCAAGGTCAAGGGCGGTTATACCGTCGATATCGATGAAGTGCGTGCCTTCCTGCCCGGTTCGCTGGTGGATGTGCGCCCGGTCCGCGATACCGCCTACCTGGAAGGCAAGGAACTCGAATTCAAGGTGATCAAGCTGGATCGCCGCCGCAACAACGTCGTTGTGTCCCGCCGCGCCGTGGTGGAGCAGGAATACAGCGCCGAACGGGAAGCCTTGCTGGATAACCTGCAGGAAGGCAACGTGGCGCATGGCGTGGTCAAGAACCTCACCGATTACGGCGCATTCATCGACCTGGGCGGGATCGATGGCCTGCTGCACATCACCGACATGGCCTGGAAGCGCGTCAAGCATCCGTCCGAAGTCGTGAATGTGGGTGATGAACTGGACGTCAAGGTGCTCAAGTTCGACCGCGAGCGGCGCCGTGTTTCCCTGGGCCTCAAGCAGCTCGGCGCGGATCCCTGGGAGATGATTGCCCGTCGTTACCCGGCCAGCACCCGCTTGTTTGGCAAGGTCACCAACATCACCGATTACGGCTGCTTCGTCGAAATCGAGGAAGGCGTGGAAGGTCTCGTCCATGTGTCCGAAATGGACTGGACCAACAAGAACGTCAACCCCAACAAGATGGTTTCCATCGGGGATGAAGTCGAGGTCATGGTGCTCGAAATCGACGAGCAGCGGCGTCGCATTTCCCTGGGCATGAAGCAGTGCCAGACCAATCCCTGGAAAGACTTTGCTGAAACCCATAACAAGGGCGACCGCATTTCCGGCACCATCAAGTCCATCACCGACTTTGGCGTTTTCGTCGGACTGGATGGCGGCATTGATGGGCTGGTCCATCTGTCGGACATCACCTGGGCGGAAACCAGTGACGATATCGTCCAGCGTTACAAGAAGGGCGATGAAATCGAGGCCGTGGTGTTGCAGGTCGATCCCGAGCGCGAACGGATTTCACTCGGTATCAAGCAGCTTGAGCAAGATCCTTTCGCGGCCTATCTCGCCAGCCATCCCAAGGGGGCAATTGTGACTGGTCGGGTCACAGCGGTCGACCAGAAATCGGCGGTGGTGGAATTGGCAGAAGGCGTCGAGGGTCAGTTGTGGGCTTCGGAACTGGCTCGCGAGCGCGTCGAAGATGCCCGCACCGTGCTGCATGTGGATGACTCGGTGGAAGCCAAGATCGTCACGGTCGATCGCAAGAACCGCACGCTCACCTTGTCTGTCAAGGCCAAGGAGACCCACGAGGAAAAAGAAGCGGTGGAAGACTACGGCCGGCCTCCGCAGGCGGGATCTGCCACGCTCGGAGACTTGTTGCGCGAGCAGATTTCCGCGCAGAAAGACGACAACTAAGGCAGCGTCACGACGCTGGAACGTTTTGGGTGCCTGCGGGGAATAATGATGCTCCGCAGGCATCTTCAGCCTTTAATCTCCCGCTTCCAGTCCTTGATTTTTGGATTGATATTGCTATGACAAAATCGGATCTCATTGAGAAAATGGCCCGAAATTCTTCTTTGCCACAGGGTGACGTCGAGCTGGTGGTCAAGGGAATCATCGACATGATGGGGGCAGCGCTGGCGGAGGGTGATCGCATCGAAATCCGCGGCTTCGGCAGTTTTTCCCTCCACCATCGGCCATCACGCACGGGCCGCAATCCCAAGACGGGCGCATCCGTCACCCTGCAGGAAAAATTTGTACCTCATTTCAAGCCGGGCAAGGAATTGCGTGAGCGCGTCAATGCGGTCGAGGCTGAAAGCTGAAATGCATCAGTAAATCCCGGTGGGCATTTGAGCACGTCACCCGCCTTGCTGGGACTTTCCGGAAGCCCGGACAGAGGCTGAAGTTTCACTAGGGATTGTGATCACAGGGGCATCCACCATGCGTTTGATGGGCTTGCTGTTCTCGCTGCTGATGCTGGCAGCATTTTCCGCATTGGCTTGGCAGAATGCCGCGCCAATTCGGGTCACCTATCCCGGCGGGACGTTGACATTACCCCTGGCGGTTTTCTGTACGACCGTGCTAATGATGGGTTGGCTGCTTGGTGTCATCAGCATGCTGGTGCCCTGGTTGAAGCAGCGGGTGCACGCTCGAAAAATTGAGCGCCGTTGTCGCTTGGCGGAGCAGGAAATCACCAATCTCCGGGAAATTCCGCTGAAAAATGGCCCTTGAACAGGGGCTGTTGTTCTTTCTTCTACCGGTCGCCGCTTTGTCTGGCTGGCTGATTGGCCGCCGCCGTCTCTCCGCACTAACGGAATCCGATTCCAGCCCTCTCAATCGGGATTATCTGCGAGGGATGAATTATCTGTTGAGCGAACAGCCTGATAAGGCCATAGAAGTTTTCATTCGGCTGGCTGCGGTTGATAACGATACTTTCGAAACGCATCTGGCTTTCGGTGCGCTGTTTCGCCGTCGCGGTGAGGTCGATCGCGCGATTCGCATCCATCAGAATCTCATCGCTCGCCCCAATCTTTCCTCCGATCAGAAAAATCAGGCGCTGTTTGAATTGGCCCATGATTACCTCAAGCTGGGTGTGCTCGACCGCGCGGAAGCCATTCTGTCGGAACTCAAGAATACGGCCCACGGTTCCAATGCCGTGTTGGAACTGTTACTGCAGATCTATGAGCGGGAACGGGACTGGCGGGGCGCCTTGTCCACGGCTCATTTGATGATGTCCCGTCCCAACCAGATGCCGTCGATTTCGACGCGGGTATCCCAGTATTACTGTGAGTTGGCCCAACAGTCCTTGAATATGGGGAACCTCACAGAGGTTCGACCGTTGCTGCAGAATGCCTTTCGGGTGGATGGTCGATGTGTGCGGGCCACCCTGCTGGAGGCGCGTTTGGCCTTGATCGGACAGGATTATCGCCTGGCGCTGCAGAGTTCCTTGCGGATCCTGGATCAGGATGTGCGTTTTTTGCCTTTGGTGATCGACTCCATCCTCGAACTCTATGGACGGCTGGGTGATTTTTCAGGGCGCGAGGCGTTTCTCAACCGGTTGTCGCAACAACCGGGATCAGGCGAAGAAGAAAAAATTCTCGATATGCTTCGCTTGCGACTCAAGATGGAGGTCGATCCCGCCGATGCCTTACGAGAGTATGCCGAGGGTCAACCCACGCTCCAGGGACTGCAGGAATGGTTACAGGCCCGCCTGAAACAAGGCGGACAGCCGGATGCGGGGGAACTGGTGCTGTTTGGTGATCTGCTGAAAAACATTCTGGCGGGTCATCATCGTTATCGCTGCGGCCATTGCGGCTTTTCCGGGCAAGTCATGCATTGGCAATGCCCTGGTTGCCAACAGTGGAACACGATCACCCCTTTGGTATGTTCACCGGACTTATCGCCTGCGCAGCCCCTGTTCGGGGACGCAGAGGCTGAGGTTCGGCACTGAAACGGGTGGGGCATTGGCCCGATCCATGACACATAAAACCAGGAGACTGTTCATGAATGATCTGTTCCGTTTGAAATGGGCTCCGGCTGCGGTTGGTCTACTGATGGCTTTCGGGGTGCAAGCGACTCCAGTCAATATCAACACGGCCGACACGCAGGCGATTGCCGAGGCGCTGCCGGGCATTGGACCCGCCAAGGCCCAGGCCATCATCGATTACCGCACCAAACACGGTCCGTTCAAGGCCAAGGAAGACCTGACCAACGTTCCCGGAATCGGGCCAGCCACCCTGGAGAAAATCAAGGGCGACGTGCTGCTGCAGGATGGCGGGAGCAAACCTGCGCCGGCCGCAAAAAAATAAGTCTTCATGAATGCCGGGGTCTCCGGTACTCGGAGGCCCCGATCTTGCTAAAATTATCCCGCAATGGCCAAGTCCCGGCGCACTCCCTGCCTGTGAGCAGCGAAGGGACGGTACACGACGAATTTGTCTCGAACCCCCCAAGGAGCATTTGATGAGTGTCACCGCCTCTGGCAGCATCCGCCGGATCCGTAAAGCCGTCTTTCCGGTCGCGGGTCTGGGCACTCGGTTTCTTCCTGCCACCAAAGCCAGCCCCAAGGAAATGC
>WOZT01000014.1 GCA_011620145.1 Gammaproteobacteria bacterium
CCGCTTACTCAGGGTAGGAAGAGTATCGTTGCGATACTCGAATACATAGACTATGGGGTATTGAAAAAGTTCATGCCCGGTTTGGGTTGAAACAGAGCGCCGGATTTCTAGCCGCCATGAGCGGCATCCCAGTTCGCTCCCACACCCGCATCGACCTCCAGCGGCACCGCCAGTTCCGCCGCCCCGGACATGCGCGCTGCCACCCCTTCCCGCACCGCCTCGACGGCGTCCAGCGGGACTTCGAACACCAGCTCGTCGTGCACCTGCAGGATCATCCGCGCCGGCACGGCCTCCCGTGCGATCCAGTGATCAATGGTGATCATTGCTCGCTTGATGATGTCCGCCGCCGTGCCCTGCATGGGCGCGTTGATGGCGGTGCGCTCGGCATACTGGCGCTGGGCGGCATTGCGGGCCTGGATGTCCGGCACATACAGCCGCCGCCCGAAGACCGTTTCCACGAAGCCCTGTTCCCGGGCCGTTGCGCGGGTTTGTTCCATGAAGCTGCGCACGCCCGGATAGCGCTCGAAGTAGCGGTCCACGTAGCGCTGCGCCGCATCCCGGGTCAGACCCAATTGCCGCGCCAGCCCGAAGGCCGACATGCCATAGATCAACCCGAAGTTGATCGCCTTGGCGGCGCGCCGCTGCTCGTTGCTCACGATCTCCAGGGGGACGCCGAACACCTCCGCCGCCGTTGCCCGGTGCACGTCCTCCCCCTGCGCGAAGGCCTCGCACAGCCGCGCGTCCCCGGACAGGTGGGCCATGATGCGCAGCTCGATCTGGGAGTAATCGGCGGACAGCAGGACATGGCCCGGATCGGCAATGAAGGCCTGGCGGATGCGCCGTCCCTGCGCCGTGCGCACCGGGATGTTCTGCAGGTTGGGGTCGGAGGAGGACAGCCGCCCGGTGGCCGCCACGGCCTGCTGGTAGGAGGTGTGGATACGCCCGGTGCGCGGATCGATCTGGGCCGGCAGTTTGTCGGTATAGGTCGACTTGAGCTTGGCCAGGCTGCGGTAGTCCAGGATCAGCCGGGGCAGGGGATAATCGACGGCCAGTTCCTGCAACACATCCTCGGCCGTGGAGGGCTGGCCCTTGGGCGTCTTGCGCGTCACCGGCAGGCGCAGCTTGTCGTAGAGGATTTCCTGCAACTGTTTGGGTGAGTCGAGGTTGAAGGCGCATCCGGCCTCGGCCTGGGCGCGCTCACGCAGGCTGGCCATCTCCTCCGCCAGCTCGGCGCTCTGGGCGCGCAGCAGGCTGGCGTCCACCCGCACGCCGAGCCGTTCCATGCGCCCCAGCACCGGCATGAGCGGCATTTCGATCGATTCATACACCCGCTCCAGCGCCGGCACGGCCTGCAGCCGGGGCCACAGCACCTGATGCAGGCGCAGGGTGATGTCCGCATCCTCCGCCGCGTAGCGGGTGGCGGCATCCAGCGGTACGGCGGCGAAGGGAATCTGGCGGGCGCCCTTGCCGGTCACGGTTTCATAGCTGATCGTCGAGACGCCCAGCTCGCGCCGGGCCTGGGTATCCAGATCGTGCCGCGCCGTGCTGTCCAGCACATAGGATTCCAGCAGGGTGTCGTGACGGATGCCCGCCAGCCGGATGCCGTGGTTTTCCAGCACGGCCCGGTCGTATTTCAGGTTTTGCCCGACCTTGGGCCGGTCCGGGTTCTCCAGCAGCGGGCGCAGCCGCGCCAGCGTGGCGTCCCGGTCGAGCTGGGGCACGGCATCGAGTCCTTCATGGGCCAGCGGAATGTAGATCGCCTCGCCCGGCTCGATGGCAAAGGACACCCCGACAATGCGGGCGTTCAGGCTGTCGAGGCCAGTGGTTTCGGTGTCCAGCGCGATCAGCTCGGCCCGTTCCAGCCGGTCCATCCAGGCCGACAGCGCCGCCTCGTCCCGGATGCAGTGGTAAAGCCTGGGATCATCCTGCGAAGGCGCTGGCGCCGCTGTCGCGTCCGTCGGGGGCGCCAACTCCCGCAACAGGCCGCCCATTTCCAGGTCCTGGGCAAGCGCTAGCAGGGCTGCTGTGTCAGCTGGGGCGGGATGCAGGTCATCGAGCCCCAGCGCCAGATCGAGATTTGTGCGAATCCGCGCCAGCTCGCGCGACAGCGCCAATTGCTCCAGGTGGCCGCGCAGCGACTCGCCAACCTTGCCAGCGATGGCGTCGGCGGCCGCCAGCACGGCATCGAGGCTGCCGTGGGTGCTGAGCCACTTGGCCGCCGTCTTGGGTCCGACCTGGGGCACGCCCGGGATGTTGTCGCTGCTGTCCCCCACCAGCGCCAGGTAATCGATGATGCATTCGGGCGGTACGCCAAACTTGGCCGTGACGCCCTCCCGGTCCAGCCAGGTGCCGCTCATGGTGTTGACCAGTCGGATGTGCCCGTCCACCAGTTGGGCCATGTCCTTGTCGCCGGTGGAGATCACGGTTTGCAGGCCCACCGCCGCCGCTTGGCACGCCAGGGTGCCGATGACATCGTCCGCCTCCACGCCCGCCACCTCGATCAGCGGCAGTCCCATGGCGCGGATCAAGGCCTTGAGCGGGCTCACCTGCTGTGCCAGATCGTCCGGCATCGGGGGGCGGTGGGCCTTGTAGGCCTGGAACAGCTCATCGCGGAAGGTTTTGCCGCGCGCATCGAACACCACGGCCAGCCGGACCGGCTGCAGTTCGGCAATGAGCTTGCGCAGCATGTTGAACACACCCACCACCGCGCCGGTGGGGCGCCCATCGCGGGTGCTCAGCGGCGGCAGGGCGTGGAAGGCGCGGTAGAGATAGCCGGAGCCATCCACCAGCACCAGCGGCACCGGCGGGGGAATCGCCGCCGTCATGACCCGCTCAATCCGGCAGCAGGCTTTCGCCCGCCCACAGATCGGTCACCGATTCGCGCTCTCGCGCCACATGCACCCGCGCGCCGTCCACCAGCAGCTCCGGCGGCCGCGGCCGGGCGTTGTACTGGGAGGCCATCACGAAGCCATAGGCGCCCGCCGAGCGCACCGCGAGCAGATCGCCTTCCGCGATTCGCAGTGGCCGCGCCTTGCCCAGGAAATCCGCTGTCTCGCACACCGGCCCCACCACGTCATAGACCTGTTCCGGCCGCTCGGGATGCGCGCGCACCGGCACGATCTCCTGCCAGGCCTGGTACAGGGCGGGGCGGAGCAGGTCGTTCATGCCCGCATCGACAATGGCGAAATGCCGTTCCCCCTGGGCCTTGAGGTATTCCACCCGCGTCAACAGAATGCCGGCGTTGCCCACCAGCACCCGCCCCGGCTCCAGCACCAGTTGCAGCGAGCGCCCGGTCAGGCGCTGGCGCAGCGCGGCGGCATACTCGGCCGGATCGGGCGGGGTCTCGTCCCGATAGCGGATGCCCAGCCCGCCGCCCACATCCAGGTGTTCCAGGTGGATGCCCAGGGCCGCCAGCCGATCCACCAGCGCCAGCACGAGGTCCAGCGCATCCACGAAGGGAGCGGTCTTGGTGAGCTGCGAGCCGATATGGCAATCCACCCCAACCACCCGGATGCCGGGCAGCTCCGCCGCCAGCCGGTAGACCGCCTCGGCCTCGGCAATCGGGATGCCGAACTTGTTGTCCTTGAGTCCCGTGGCGATATAGGGATGGGTCTGGGCGTCCACGTCGGGATTGACGCGCAGCGAGACCGGCGCCGTGACGCCATGGGTCCGGGCCACGCCATCCAGCCGCCGGAGTTCCGGGATCGACTCCACGTTGAAGCAGCGGATGCCCATCGACAGCGCCTGCTCCAGCTCCGCGGCGCGCTTGCCGACCCCGGAGAAGACCACCTTGGCCGGATCGCCGCCCGCGTGCAGCACCCGCGCCAGCTCGCCGCACGAAACAATGTCGAAACCCGAGCCCAGGCGCGCCAGCACATCCAGCACCGCCAGGTTGGCATTGGCCTTGACGGCGTAGCAGATCAGATGCGGCTGGTCCCCCAGCGCCGCCGTCATCACCTGGAAGTGGCGCGTCAGCGTGGCGCGGGAATAGACATAGGCCGGCGTGCCGTAGGTGGCCGCCAGCGCTTCCAGGTCGACGTCCTCGGCATGCAGGCGGCCGTCGCGGTAAAGGAAATGATCCATCGGTCAGAAATCACTCGGCGGCTGAGGTTCGGAAGGGGCGGTCGGCGTGTCGGATGGCGCCGGCTTGGGCTCATCGGAATGGTACAGCTTGCCC
>WOZT01000058.1 GCA_011620145.1 Gammaproteobacteria bacterium
GCGGCGGGAATGCCGTTAGCGGTGTCGAGAACATGTGTGCTGAGCTTGCCCATGGGTCTTGAATCCGGATACCCCGTCATGGGGTCGTGAACGGCTGACTTCTGGATCGCGCAGACTTAAGTTCAGCAAACGCCATGCCACCTCTCGGCGTGCCGAGAGGCCGTCTCGCGGGGCGCCCTGAGCGTCATGCGGCGCCATGGCGGGCGGGCGATCGCCACAAAGTCGTGCGTGCACGCACCATCGGGGAACATCAGCGCATTGACAGCCATCTCCCCATCCACAAGCCGCGGCATCCATGCGCGGGCGCCGCCGAGGTGATGAAGCGGGTACAAAGCCTGTGTTCGCATTCATGCGACGCGGCATTCGCGCACCCACCCCCATGGCATAAGCATTGCACCTGGATTCAGGCGTACACACGCTTGTATACACGGAATCGCGCCATCGCCTCGCGCCATCCACATCATCCGGGGGGTTTCATGAAAGGTTTTTGCTGTCGTCTGCGTGCGCGTGGGGTCGCGCTCTTGCTGAGCTTGAGTTTTGCGCTTGCCACCGGCGTCGCCGCCGCCGAACCCCTCAAGGTGGCCTTCGTCTATGTGGGCCCGGTCGGCGATGCCGGCTGGACCTACGCCCATGACCAGGGTCGGCTGATGCTGGAGAAGGAACTGGGCGACAAGGTCAAGACCACCTACGTCGAAAACGTCCCGGAAGGTGCCGATGCCGAGCGCGTGATTCGGCAGCTCGCGGTGGATGGCAATCAGCTGATCTTCACGACCTCCTTTGGCTACATGGAGCCCACCGTAAAAGTCGCCAAGGCCTTCCCGAAAGTGACGTTTGAACATGCCACCGGCTACAAGACCGCCAAAAACCTGGGCGTGTACCAATCCCGTTTCTATGAAGGCGCCTACCTGCTCGGCATCCTCGCCGGCGGCATGAGCAAGACCGACACCGTCGGTTTTGTCGGCTCCTTCCCCATCCCGGAGGTGATCCGCAACATCAACGCCTTCACGCTGGGCGCGCAGAGCGTGAACCCAAAGATCAAGACCAAGGTGATCTGGGTGAACACCTGGTACGACCCCGGCAAGGAGCGCCAGGCCGCCGAAACCCTGGTGGCCCAGGGGGCGGACGTGATGTGCCAGAACACCGACTCGCCGGCGACGCTGCAGGTCGCCCAGGAAAAGGGGGTCTACGCCTGCGGCTGGGACAGCGACATGGCCCGCTTCGCGCCCAAGGCGCAGCTTTCGGCCAACATCAACAACTGGGGCCCGCACTACGTGAAGAGCGCGCAGGCGGTGCTGGACGGCACCTGGAAATCCGGTGATGCCAAACTTGGCATCGCCGAGGACGCGATCCATCTGGCGCCCGTGTTGCCGGTCGTGCCGGCGCCCATCAAGAAAATCTTTGACGACAAGATGGCGGCCATCAAGAGTGGCAGCTTCAAGCCCTTCAGCGGGCCGTTGAAGGATCAGGCGGGCACGCTGAAAGTCCCCGCCGGAGCGGAGCTGACGCTGCCTGAATTGATGTCGATGAATTGGTATGTGGCCGGCGTCGAGGGATCCATCCCCAAGTAAACCAGGCGCGATCGCGCACAGGAACGGTATCCATGGGGATTCAGTACGACCTCGATCCGACTGGGATGATCCATCGTGACGGCATGGTCTGATGCGGCGCTGGCCCATCTGATCCGCGCGCTGCCCAAGGCCGAGCTGCACGTTCACATCGAGGGCACGCTGGAGCCCGAACTGACATTCGCGCTGGCCCGCAAGCACGGTGTGCGGCTGCCCTATAAATCAGTCCATGCACTCCGCCGGGCCTATGACTTTGACGATTTGCAGTCTTTTCTCGACCTTTATTATGCCGGCGCCGACGTGCTGCGCGAGGAATCCGACTTCTACGCGCTGACGCGGGCTTATTTGCAACGCGCACGGGTCGATGGCGTGGTCCATGCGGAGATCTTCTTCGATCCGCAGACCCATACCGCGCGCGGCGTCGCCTTTGCCGACGTGATCTCGGGCATCCACCGCGCGCTGGCAGAGGCCGAGCGCGCCTGGGGGCTCACGCACCGGCTGATCCTGTGTTTTCTGCGTCACCTGAGCGAGGAGGATGCCCAACGCACCCTGGATCAGGCCCTGCCCTACCGTCACCTGATTGCCGGCGTCGGCCTGGATTCCTCCGAGGTGGGACATCCGCCGTCCAAGTTCGTGACCGTGTTCGAGCGCGCCCGCGCAGCGGGTTTCGGGGCGGTCGCCCATGCCGGCGAGGAAGGGCCGCCGGCTTATATCCGCGAGGCGCTCGATCTGCTCCAGGTCTCGCGCATCGACCACGGCGTGCGCTGCGAAGAGGACGCCGAGCTGGTTGCCCGGCTGGCACGCGAGCGCGTCCCGCTCACCGTCTGTCCGCTGTCCAACACGCGGCTCAAGGTGTTTGCGCGGATGGAGGATCACAACATCGGCCGCCTGCTGGCGCAGGGTCTGTGTGTGACGATCAATTCCGATGATCCGGCCTATTTCGGCGGCTATATCGCCGACAACTACCTCGCCGTGCAACGCGCGCTGAATCTCTCGCCCGTCTCGCTGGCCCGCATCGCGAAAAATTCCTTCGAAGCCGCCTGGCTGGCGGATGCGGACAAGCGGCGCTGGATCGCCGGTGTCGATGCCTGTCTGTTGAGGTTGACCTGAAACAAGCCTTGAACGCCTGGCTTCGACTCGCCAAGTCCCGGGGTGAATGGCGTTCGGAGCAGGCGTCGTTGTTACGGCCTGGTCGCGGGAGTTGATGCGCCCCCTATCCCCTCACCCCGGTTCCGCACCGCCACTGCTCAGCCCTGCAGTTGCCGGCTGGCGCGGCGATGCCGTTCGATCAGCGGCGGCAGATCGACCCCCAGCAGCCGGCCGTCCTCGATCACCACCCGGCCATTGATGATCGACAGCCAGGCGCTGGCCGGGGCGCAGGTCAGCAGGCTCGCGACCGGGTCCGACTGGCCGCCGGCATGCTGTAGATCATCCATCCGGAACGCGACCAGATCGGCGGCCTTGCCGGCCTCCAGGCTGCCGAGATCGTCGCGGCCCAGGATCGCCGCACCGCCGCGGGTCGCCAGCCGCAGCGCCTCGCGCGCCGACATGCGGTCGGCGCGGGACTCGAAGCCCGGCCAGCCGACGCGCTGCAGCAGCATCGCCTGGCGCGCTTCGCCGAGCAGGTGGTTGCCGTCGTTGCTGGCTGAGCCGTCGACGCCGAGGCCGAGGCGCACGCCGCGATCGAGCATCTCGCGCACCGGCGCGATGCCGGAGGCGAGGATCATGTTGCTGCTCGGACAATGGCAGACGCCGCTGCAGCTGTGCGCGAGCTTGCCGATGTCGGCGCTGCTGGGGTGGACCATGTGCGCGAACCAGACGTCGTCGCCGAGCCAGCCCAGCGATTCGGCGTAGTCGACCGGCCGCAGGCCGAATTTCTCGACGCAGTAGCGATCCTCATCCGCCGTCTCGCCCAGATGCGTGTGCAGCCGCACCGCGCGCTGGCTGCGCGCCAGTGCCGCGGTCTCGCGCATCAGCGCCATGCTGACCGAGAACGGCGAGCAGGGCGCCAGCCCAATCCGCAGCATCGAGCCCGGCGCCGGGTCATGGAACCGCGCGATGACGCGCTGGCAGTCGGCGAGGATGGCGTCCTCATCCTCCACCAGGGCGTCGGGCGGCAGGCCGCCCTGGCTCTCGCCGACACTCATCGAGCCGCGCGTCGGATGGAAGCGCACGCCCAGTTCCTGCGCGGCGGCGATCGCGTCATCGAGCCGCGCGCCGTTGGGGAACATGTACAGGTGATCGGCGACCGTGGTCGCGCCCGACAGCAGCAGCTCGCAAAGCCCGACTTTGGCGCTGACGTAGACCGCTTCCGGGTCCATGCGGCCCCAGATCGGGTACAGCTTCTTCAGCCAGTCGAACAGCACCAGGCCGCCGCCGGTGCCGATGCCGCGGGTCAGCGTCTGGAACAGGTGGTGGTGGCCATTGATCAGTCCCGGCATCAGCACGCAGCCGGACACATCGAAGCGCCGATCCGGCGCGCGTTCGGCCGGCGCCTCGGCAATCCAGGCTTCGAGTTCGGCGCTGCTGCCGACCTTCTCGATCCAGCCGTCGTGCAGCATCACCGCCCCGCCCTGGATCTCGCGGCCGGCATCGTCGTGGGTGACCAGCAC
>WOZT01000044.1 GCA_011620145.1 Gammaproteobacteria bacterium
GCCAAGGTATCACCGCCCCCCGCAATGGAAAACGCAGGGCTCTCGGCAATGGCCTCGGCCAGCACCCGACTTCCCTCGCGAAACGCCGGGAACTCGAAGACCCCGACGGGACCATTCCAGACGATGGTGCCGGCCTGTTTGAGCAGCGCTGCATATTGCCGTGCCGTTTCGGGTCCGATATCCAGGATCATCTCGGCATCCCCGACCGCATCCACCGCTTTGACGACGCCTTTGGCATCTTCGGAAAATGTCTCGGCCACCACCACATCCACGGGCAGCGGGATTTCAGCCCCACGACGACGGGCATCCGCCATCAAGCGGCGGGCTTCGGGGATGAGATCGGGTTCATGCAGCGATTTACCGACCGCAAACCCCGCCGCAGCAAGAAAGGTGTTGGCGATCCCGCCGCCGGGAATCAGCAGATCCACCTTGTTGATCAAAGCGTCCAGAATCGTCAGCTTGGTGGACACCTTGGAGCCGGCGACAATCGCCACCAAGGGATGGGCAGGCTGGGCCACAGCTTTTTGCAGAGCGTCCAATTCGCGTATCAGCAAGGGCCCCGCACAGGCCATCGGCGCGAAGCGAGCCACGCCGTGGGTGGATGCCTCGGCCCGATGGGCGGTGCCGAAGGCATCCATCACATACACATCGCACAAGGCCGCCAGCTTGCGCGCCAGTGCCTCGTCGTCCTTTTTCTCGCCGACGTTGAAGCGCACGTTTTCCAGCAGCACCAACTGCCCCGGCGCGACCTCCACCCCATCCAGCCAATCGCGGATCAGCGGCACTGCACTGCCCAGCTCCTGGGCCAATGCAGCCGCCACCGGCGCCAAGGACGCCTCGGGATCAAACTGCCCTTCCTTGGGGCGACCCAGATGCGACATCACCATCACCGCGGCCCCGGCATCCAGCGCCGCCCGCAAGGTCGGCAGGCTGGCCTTGATGCGGGCATCGCTGGTGACCTGGCCATCCTTCACCGGAACATTCAGATCTTCACGAATCAAAACGCGCTTTCCGCGCAAATCCAGATCGGTCATCTTGAGGATCGCCATGACAGCCTCCGCATCGCCGGCCGGAACTACCCACCGGTCCGGACAGGAGATCCTGCCTGCACCGGCGGCCCTGATCATTGCGCCTTCATCAGCGCCAAGGCGGTATCCAGCATGCGGTTGGAAAAGCCCCACTCGTTGTCATACCACGAGCAGACCTTCACCAGCCGACCGTCGATCACCTTGGTCAAGGTCAGATCGGCAGTGGACGAAGCGGGATTGTGGTTGAAGTCCACGGAGACCAGGGGGTCTTCGTTCACGTACAGGATGCC
Organism: Gammaproteobacteria bacterium; assembly: GCA_011620145.1. Lineage (GTDB taxonomy): Bacteria > Pseudomonadota > Gammaproteobacteria > UBA5335 > UBA5335 > Macondimonas. The sequence goes on from WOZT01000044.1 coordinate 1,319, forward strand.
TTTCAGCTCGCCGGCCGCGGCGTCTTTCAGGATCTGGTTGACTTCGTCCACCGTGGTGGCCCGACCCGCGGTGAAGGTCAGATCGACCATGGAGACGTTGATGGTGGGCACGCGAATGGCGAACCCGTCCAGCTTGCCATTCAGTTCCGGCAACACCAGACCCACCGCAGCCGCGGCACCGGTCTTGGTGGGGATCATGGAGTGGGTGGCGCTGCGGGCACGCCGCAGGTCTTCGTGATAAACGTCGGTCAGCACTTGATCGTTGGTATAGGCATGGATGGTGTTCATCAAGCCTTCCAGCAACCCCAGCTTCTCGTGCAGCGGCTTGACCAGCGGTGCCAGGCAGTTGGTGGTGCAACTGGCGTTGCTGATGACCGTGTCGCTGGCCTTGAGCACCTTGTGATTCACGCCATAGACGATGGTGGCATCGACGTCCTTGCCGCCGGGCGCGGAGATGATCACCTTCTTGGCGCCGCCCTTGAGGTGGGCCGAGGCCTTTTCCTTGCTGGTGAAAAAGCCGGTGCACTCCATCACCACGTCCACGCCCAGCTCACCCCAGGGCAGCTCGGCCGGGTTGCGGTTCGCCAGCACGCGGATCTTGTCGCCATTGACGATCATGAACTCGCCTTCCACCGCCACGGTGCCGGGGAACTTGCCGTGGGTCGTGTCGTAGCGGGTCAGATGGGCATTGGTGTTGGCATCGCCCAGATCGTTGATGGCCACGATCTGAATCTCGCCGGTCCGGCCGGATTCATACAGCGCCCGCAACACGTTGCGGCCGATACGCCCATATCCATTGATTGCCACTTTGATTGCCATGCGCGTCACTCCTGCGGGTTAGGCCCGACCCCAAGGTCCGGGCTCAGAGTAAGTCCTGTACCGTTGCCACCACATTGTCGACCGTAAAGCCGAAATAAGTCATGAGTGTACCCGCAGGGGCCGACTCCCCAAAGCGATCCAGCCCGACCACCCGGCCCTGCAGCCCGACATAGGCCTTCCAGTACAAGGGATGGGCGGCCTCCACGGCGACCCGGCGGGTCACTGCCGCGGGCAATACGTGCGCGCGGTAATCGGCGTCCTGCGCCTCGAATGCCTCTGCACAGGGCATGGACACGACGCGCACCGCCACCCCGGATGCGGCCAGCCGCTCGGCGGCGTCCATCGCCAGGCCGATTTCAGAGCCGGTGGCGAGGAGCAACGCATCGGGCGTGCCGGGCGTATCGCGCAGGATGTAGCCACCGCGGCGAATAGCGGCGATCTGCGTGGCATTGCGCGCCTGGTGCGGGCAGCTCTGGCGCGAAAACACCAGCGCCGTGGGACCCTGCCGGTATTCGATGGCCTGCTGCCAGGCCACCTGGGATTCCACCGCGTCGCAGGGGCGCCAGACCCGCAGGTTCGGGATCAGGCGCAAGCTGGCCAGGTGCTCGACCGGCTGATGGGTGGGCCCATCCTCGCCGAGACCAATGGAATCATGGGTGAACACGAAGAGATTGCGCTGACGCATCAGCGCCGCCATGCGCAAGGCATTGCGAGCGTAGTCGGAGAACACCAGGAAGGTGGCGCCAAAGGGAATGAAGCCGCCGTGCAGCGCCAAGCCGTTATTGATCGCCGCCATGCCGAACTCACGCACCCCATAGGACAGCGTATTTCCCGCCGGCTGCTCGGCGCTGAACGCGACCGAACCGGACCAGTGGGTCAGGTTGGAATGGGTCAGGTCCGCCGATCCGCCAATCAGTTCGGGCAAGCAGGGGCCCAGGCGTTCCAGCGCTTTCTGGGAGGCCTGCCGCGTTGCCAGGCTCGCTCCCTGGGCAACAACCTCCGCCAGCGCAGCCTCACAACGATCCGACCAGTCGGCCGGCAGGTCACCGGCCACGCGCCGCTCGAATTCCCGCGCCAGTTCGGGATGGGCGTGCCGGTAGCGCTCGAACAAGGCGCGCCAACGACCGGAAAGCTTGCCCCCGCGCGCGCGCGCATCCCAGCCCGCTGCCACTTCGTCGGGAATCTCGAAGGGCGCGTAAGGCCAACCCAGTCGCTCGCGGGCAGCGGCAACCTCGTCCGGACCCAATGGCGCACCATGGACTGATTCGGAGCCTTGTTTGTTGGGCGCGCCGAAACCAATCACCGTCTTGCAACAGATCAGGGTCGGCCGGTGCGTTTCTGCCCGGGCAACCAGGATTGCCTCGCGCACGGCGTCGGCATCGTGCCCGTCCACGTTGCGCACCACCTGCCAGCCGTAGGCCTCGAAGCGGGCTGGCGTGTCGTCGGTGAACCAGCCTTCCACCCGGCCGTCGATCGAGATGCCGTTGTCATCGTAAAAGACGATCAGCTTGCCGAGCTGCCAGGTTCCGGCCAGGGAACAGGCTTCATGGGAGATGCCTTCCATGAGACAGCCGTCGCCGACGAAGGCGTAGGTGGCGTGGTCCACCACGGGGAAATCATCGCGATTGAACTGGGCGGCCAGAACCCTTTCCGCCAGGGCCATGCCCACTGCATTGGCGAGTCCCTGACCCAGGGGCCCTGTGGTGGTTTCCACGCCCGGCGTCATGCCGTATTCGGGATGACCCGGCGTCTTGGCGTGCATCTGGCGAAACTGGCGCAGATCCTCGCGGGTCAGGTCGTAGCCGGACAGATGCAGCAAGGCATAGAGCAGCATGGAGCCGTGGCCGTTGGAGAGCACGAAACGGTCGCGGTCGGGCCACTGTGGATCGGCCGGATCATGACGCAGGAAATCGTTCCAGAGCACCTCGGCAATATCCGCCATGCCCATCGGGGCGCCTGGATGGCCTGATTTGGCCTCCTGCACCGCATCCATGGCCAGCGCCCGAATGGCGTTGGCAAGTTTTCGACGTGACGGCAT
>WOZT01000084.1 GCA_011620145.1 Gammaproteobacteria bacterium
TTTCCGATACCCGGGTCACGGTTCCCAACTCCTGCGCAAACAGGGATAGCCGGTATTCCTCGATCAGCCAGCGCAGGGTTTCGCGCCGCGCCAGCCGCTCGCGGTCCGTGGTCGCGGGCAAGTCCGCCCAGCGCTTCATCCAGTGACTCACGCTTGCCTGCCACTGGGCATCCCGCGCCAGCCGCCCCGACAGCTTCTCCAGCCGCAAACGCGCGCCTTTCAGGTAGACAGCAATCCGGGACAGCCAGGGATCCGGCGTGCGGGCAACGAATCCCGGTTGCATGAGCCATTCGGCCTGCGCCCGGAGATCGGCCACGACGGCGCGCCGGGGCTCCGGCGCCGCGGTTTGCAGCAGCGGCCACAGGGCTTTCCATTCCATCAGCGCGCCGTGTACCGCCCGAGCCGCTTGTTCCGCCACTTCCATGAGCCGACCGCGTCCTTCTTCCAGGCGAGCTTCAAAGGCTTCCCGATTCCGGGGCAGCGGTTCGGCCAGAAACAGCCGCGCCAGCACCGCTTCGACCAGATCGGCACGCAGCGCATCCCAACGCCCCAGCGGCGCGTACAACAAGCCCAGGTCGCGCGCCAGCGGCATGTTCTTTTCCAGATAGCGCAGCGCCGGCCCCAATCGCAGCCGCGCCAAAGCCGCCACGCCGCTGCGATGCGACGCCAGGGCCGCCTCGGGTCGGTCGAACAGGCGCAGGGCCACCCCCTCCGCCTCAGCCGCCAGCGCTGGCCAGGCCGGCACCCGAATCCCCTCGCGCACCACCGCCACCGGCCCGCCTGGCAGGGCGCCGAAATCCCACTCCGTCACGCGCTCCCGATCCCAGGGTGCCGCTCCCGCCGGCGCCGGCGCAAGCTTCACTGTTGGCGCGGCAATCCGGCCATCACCGCGCAAAGCGGCCTGCAGGTCACCCAGATCGCGTCCCGCAGCCAATACGGCACCATCCGGCGCCAGCACTTCAAAGCGCATGCGCAAGGCATCCGGCAGGTCCGCCTCCGGCCAATCCGCCACCGGCACCTGCACGCCGGTCATGCGCGCCAGGGCCTGGCTCAGGCCGACCCGCAGCGGGACATCCGGCTGCTCCAGCAGGACTTCGGTCGCCGCCTGGGCAAAATGGGGTGCGGGGATGAAATGGCGGCGCAGCGATTTGGGCAGCGCGCGGATCAGGGCCTCCACCTTCCCGGCCAGCATGCCGGGAACCAGCCGCTCGAAATTCTCTGGCCGCAGCGGGCCCAGCGCCGGCGCCGGGATCTGGACCGTCACCCCATCCTCGGGATCGCCCGGTTCGAAGCAATAACGCAGACGCAACGGAATCCCCGCCACGGTCATGTGATCCGGATAGGCGCGGCCGTCGGCCCAGGCCGAATCCGGCCGCAGCAGATCCTCGCGGGTCATGAACAGCAGACGCGGGCTTTCCCGCTCGGCCGCCTCGCGCCAGCGCTCGAACGTCGCCATGTCATGGAGGTCGGCAGGCAGCCGGCCGTCGTAGAAGGCAAAGGGCGCCTCCTCGTCCAGCAGCGCTCCCGGTTGGCGCAGCTTGGCCTCGTCTTCGCGCACAGACGCTTCCAGCGCGCGGTTATGCGCCAGGAAACCGCCCCGGGTGCGGCATTCCCCCGCGGCCAGCCCCTCGCGGATGAACAGGGTGCGGGACAGCGCCGGATCGATCGGCCCATAATTGACCGGGCGCCGGGCGCTCAACACCAGCCCGTGCAGGCTGGTCTGCAGGAACGCCCCGACCCGTCCGGCGCGTGGCTGCCAATGCGGTTCCAGATAGCTGCGCTTGATGAGCTCGCCCGCCACCGCCTCCACCCATTGCGGCTCGATGGCCGCCACGGTGCGGGCATACAGGCGCGTGGTCTGCACCAGTTCGGCGGCCATCACCCACTCCGGTCGCTTCCTGGCCAGCCCCGAGCCGGGATGGAGGTGAAAACGCACCCCGCGGGCGCCCTGGTAATCCCCTTCCTCGCGCTTGCGGCCGATGCGACCCAGCAGGCCACTGAGCAAGGCCTGATGGATCACCGCCTCCGGGGCAGGCTCCTGATTCACCCGCAGCCCCTGTTCATGGACCAGTTGCAACAATTCCCGATGCACGTCGGCCCATTCCCGCATGCGCAGGGCGGACACCAGATGGTGCTCGCAAAACGCCCGCCGGGCCGCCCCCGAAGTCCCCGCGGCGCGCCATGCGTCCCACAAGCCGAGATAACTCAGGAAATCCGAGCGTGGATGACGAAACACCGCCTGGCGGGCATCGGCCAGGGCGGCCTTTTCCGGTGGCCGCTCCCGGGGATCGCCCACGGCCAGGGCGCTGGCGATGATCAACACCTCATGCAGGCAGTGCAGTTCGGCGCCGGCCAGCACCATGCGCCCGAGCATCGGATCGACGGGCAGGCGGGCCAGGTCGTGGCCGCGCCGGGTCAGCCGTCCCGCTGCGTCGAGCGCCCCCAGTTCGCGCAACAGCTGCAAGGCGTCGTTGACATAGCGCGCATCCGGTGGATCAGGGAACGGGAAGGCGTCGATTTCCCCAAGCCGCAAGGCCTTCATCTGCAACACCACACTGGCCAGATTGGTGCGCAGGATTTCCGGATCGGTGAAGCGCGGCCGGGCCAGATAATCGGCCTCGCTATACAGACGGATACACACGCCCGGCGCGGTGCGGCCGCAACGGCCGGCGCGCTGGTCGGCGCTGGCCTGGGAAATCGGCTCGATGGGCAGCCGGCCCACCTTGGTGCGGTGGCTGTAGCGGCTGATGCGGGCCAGGCCCGTATCGATCACATGACGGATGCCGGGTACGGTGAGGGAGGTTTCGGCCACGTTGGTGGCGAGTACGATGCGGCGCAGTCGATGGGGCCGGAACACCAGATCCTGGTGACGCGCCGCCAAGCGGGCGTACAAGGGCAGGATTTCCGTGCCCGGCAGATCCTGGCGGCGCAGTGCCTCGCCCAACTCCCGAATATCCCGCTCCCCGGAAACGAACACCAGCAGGTCCTCCCGGCCTGCCCGGTCCAGTTCGGTCACCGCCTGGAGCACCCCATCCACTACGTCCCGGCCGCTGCGGGGATCCTCGTCCAGCGGGCGGTAGCGAAGCTCCACCGGATAGGTGCGCCCGGCCACGGAAAAGATGGGCGCGCCGTCGAAATGGTGGGCAAAGCGCTCCGGATCGATGGTGGCCGAGGTGATGATGAGTTTCAGGTCGGGCCGGCGCGGCAGCAGGCGCTTGAGGTAACCCAACAGGAAATCGATGTTGAGGCTGCGCTCATGGGCCTCGTCGATGATCAGGGTGTCGTAAGCCCACAGCATCCGGTCCCGGGTCAGCTCGGCCAGCAGGATGCCGTCCGTCATGACCTTGATGAAGGGATCGGGGCCCAGTTGCTCGGCAAAGCGCACCTGATAGCCGGCCACCTCGCCCAGAGGCGAGCCCAGTTCCTGGGCCAGGCGGGTGGCCACGGTGCGGGCCGCCAGCCGGCGCGGCTGGGTATGGCCGATCAAGCCCCGCACCCCGCGTCCCGCTTCCAGGCAAAGCTTGGGAATCTGGGTGGTCTTGCCCGAGCCGGTGGCACCGCAGATCACCACCACCGGATGCGCCGCGATGGCGGCCACCAGCGCCTCCCGCGCGCCGCTGATGGGCAACTCGGGCGGGTAATGCAAGACCGGCAGGCGCTGGCGACGGCCTTCGCAGGCGCTGAGGCTGGTCTCGACACGCCTGGCCAGATCAGCCGCCAGCGTCTCCCCCGTTCCGCCCCGCTGCTGCGCCGCCCGCACAGCCTGCAACTGCCGGTGCAGGGCGGGCTGATCCTTGCTGCGGCACAAGGCAATCCGTGCGTCCAGCGGCGCGGCGACATCATGACTCATGGGAAGATCAGGTCCTGCCGATCGGCGGCTTGACGGCATGGACGACCTGCAAATGGGGCAACACCTCGCAGAGATCCCGCCGCCCGGCCAGATAGCGCGCTGCCAGTTGTCCGGGCCCCAGGCTCTGGGCCACCGCAAAACCGGCGCCCGCCAGCGGCGCCGCCAGTTGCTCCCGCAACAGGCCGCCAGGCAAAGGCTCGCCGAACAGCCGCGCGATCCGGCGCGTTTTGGCCAACAACTCAGGGAGCCGCGGCTGGGCAAACGCCCCCGCGTCCAGCACATCCAGCACCAGATGGCTGCCCGGTGCGGCGCA
>WOZT01000272.1 GCA_011620145.1 Gammaproteobacteria bacterium
AACCCTTGCCGCGCAACGCCAATGGCAAGATCCTGAAAAGCCAGCTCAAACAGGAACTGGGGCTGGTGCCGGAAACCACTGCGGCGTGAAGCGCTTCTCGCCCCGCGATTGGGCGCAGTGGCTCGGGTCCATCGATCCCGGCTCGCTGCCCCCGTCGCGGCGCGTGCTGTTGCTCACCGCCCGCATCGTCCTGGCGGTGGCACGCGACCTGGCCGACGGCCCCATCAGGCTGTGGGCCATGAGTCTGGTCTACACCACCCTGCTGTCCCTGGTGCCGCTGCTGGCCTTGGGCTTTTCCGTGCTCAAGGCCTTCGGCGCCCACAACGTCGCCGAACCGCTGATTGCCGAGCTTCTGGCGCCCCTCGGGGCACAGGGGCAGGAACTGGCCACCCGCATTGTGGGTTTCGTGCGCAATATGCAAGTCGGCGTGCTGGGCTCCCTGGGGCTGGGTTTTCTGCTCTACACCGTGGTGTCGTTGATCCAGAAGGTGGAGCAGGCCTTCAACGACATCTGGCGGATCAGTGACGCACGTTCGCTGGCGGGCAGCTTCCATAATTACCTGATTGTGGTGTTGCTGGCGCCGATCCTGTACCTGGTGTCCACGGGGCTCTTTGCCTCGATCATGGGCGCAGAAGTGGTGCGCGGCTTGAGCGACTGGCAACCCGTCGGCATCGCCCTGTCCATTTTCACGCGGCTGGCGCCGCTGCTGCTGATCACTGCTGCGTTCACCTTCATTTACCTCTACTTGCCCAATACCCATGTGCGTTGGCAAGCCGCCCTGAGTGGTGCGGTGGTAGCCACCCTGTCCTGGCTCATTGGCGGGCAAGCCTTTGGCTTTTTTGTGGTCGGCAGCACCAGCTACAACGCGATCTACTCCGGTTTTGCCATCCTGATCCTGCTGTTGATCTGGCTGAACGTGGTCTGGACCATTCTCTTGATGGGCGCGCAGGTCGCCTTTTATGTCCAATACCCCGCCGCCACGCTGCCCCGCGCGGACGGGAACGCCGAGGCACCGTTGCGGCACGAACAGTGGGCGCTGATCCTGCTCCATGCGGTGGCGCGGCGCCACCATGACGGCCAGCCGCCCGCTGACCTCGATACCCTGGCAGCGGCCTTGAATGTTGTGGCCGCGCCCCTGCGACCAGTGGTCGCGTGGCTCATTGAACAGGGCTTCCTGGTGCGTTCGCAGGATGATCCGCCGCGCCTGGTCCTGGCGGTTGCCCCGGAACACATCCGCCTTGACGCGGTGCTGACCGCCCTGCCCCTCCCGGTTTCAGGGCCTGGCGGCCTCCCGTTGCAAGCGCTGGCGCAGCAAATGGCTGAAGCCAGCCACGCTGTTCTGGGCGATCGCACCCTGGCCGATCTGCTGGACAGTCCGCTCACAGCCGGCCTGCCGGCGAGCCCTTCATTGGATGAGGACTGAACGGGTTCGCAAGGTTTTCAGCGCCAAAAGCAGGCACGGATGGCGGTTATTGCAGCGCGGCGCAGGCGGCGTGGCGCGGACAATCGACGAGATGATCGTTGACCATGCCGGTGGCCTGCATGTGGGCGTAGACGATGGTCGGGCCGACGAAGCGGAAACCGCGCCGCTTCAAATCGCGGCTGAGGGTTTCGGCGAGCGGCGTGACCGCCGGCACCTGATCGAGGCGCTCGAAGTGGTTGACGATCGGACGCCCGTCCACGAAGTCCCAGATATAGCGATCGAAACTGCCGAATGCCTCCTGGACGGCGAGGAAGGCCTGGGCATTGCTCACCGCCGCCTGGACTTTCAGTCGGTTGCGGACGATGCCCGGATCCTGCAACAGCGTCTCGACGCGCGCCGCGTCAAAACGCGCCACCTGTTCGGCGTCGAAGTCCGCGAACAGGCGCCGGTAATGCGGCCGCTTGCGCAATACCGTCAGCCAGCTCAATCCCGCCTGCGCGCCTTCCAGAATCAGGAATTCAAACAGCGTGCGGTCCGCATGCACCGGAACGCCCCACTCGATGTCATGGTACTGCCGGTACAGCGGGTCCTGGCCACACCAGGGGCAGGCGTCGAGACTCATCATGATGGTTTTTCAGATATTCAAAGAAGGCAAGTAGGGCATATCAGTTTACGAAAATATCGTTTGTGATTTGATACAGGGACGATTCAATCTGGACCGTATTGAGAGAGATCTGTCGCGAGCGAAGTCTTATCTGCAAGGTCGGTAGGCCAACGAGGCAATGACGCTGACTGCACCGGTAACTTCTGCGATAGCTCCAATTGCGTCCCGGTTCATGATGGTCTCGGAATGATGCCTAACGCCCCGGTGGGCGTGACTACCCTTCACTCCCGCGCCACCACGGTGTCATAAAGCCCGTAGTGTGCCAGCCCCGGATGGCTTTCAATGCCGGTGTAGCGCAGCGAGGCATCTTCGTACCGCCGGAAGGCGAACACCGCCTGGTTCATCTGCTCGGTGTTGAACACCTTGAGGCGCACCAGCAGGTGGAAGTCCTGCACGGTCAGGCCGGTGACGGCCAGAAACAGGTCCGGTTCCAGCTTGGTGATCACGTCGCGCAGCGTGTTCTCGCGGAAGTCGGTCAGGTACATGAAGGCCGGGATGCGCGTGGCGAACTTGATCAGCTTTTCCTGCACCAGCTTGCGCTTGGACTTGTATTCTTTCTCCTCGTCGGAGAGTTCCTTCTTCTCCTTCTCCGACAGTTCCTTGTCCTTGGCCTTGTTCTTGAGCGCCTTGACCTTCTCGCTCTTGTTGATGATGGTCTCGATGATGTTGTCGCCCAGCGCCCGCCAGCCTTCGATGCGCTCCACGGCGGCCATGGCATCGGGGTTGTCCATGATGCGGCGCAGCGTGTCGTTGTCCACGTTCACCAGCAGCGCGCTCTCCCACTTGCGCGCCAGCAACGTGGCCGAAGTGCCCGCCATCGCAATGTCGAGAATGCCGCCGGCGTCGATCTGCGTCATGTTGGCGCCGTCGTAGGCCAGCACCGGCAGGAAAGACACCAGGTCCTTGACCGCGTTCTCCGGGTTCGGCTCGCTGGGTGAGAGGCCGATGCCATATTCCGAGAGTTGCCGCAGGGCGCGCGTCGGCGCGAAGTCGAACACGAAGCAGATGGGCTTGAGGATTTCCTCCTCATTCGGATCGTCGCCATTCGGATTCCTGATCGACCAGGGCGACTGCACGCGGAACGCCGCCTGAAAATAGGTTTCCGGCGATTTGAGATTGCGCAACATCAGGATGGACGACCACTGCGGCACGGTGACGCCGGTGGTGAGCTTGCCGCACGACAGCGTGATGGTCTTGGTTTCGAAGCCGCTGCCGATCGCGCGGCGCACCGGCGGCAAAGCGGCGAGCCCGATACCCGCCGCGGCTCCTGCGGCGGCGATCACCGTGTAGTCGTGCCAGAAGGTGTTGTGCCTTTCCGCCAGCAAATTCGCCATCGCATGGCAGGCCGCCACATTGGGCAGGAACCAGAATGCGTGCTGGAGATACGGCAACAGGCGCACATCGGAATACGGGAACGGCGGCCGCGTGCCGGTCTTCAGATGTTCGACCGCGCGGGGCGCATAGCTGCCGCGAATGATGTCCAGCCACTTCTGCACGTCGCTCTTGTGCTTGAACCGAGCGCCCGCGCCGGTGCCGGTGGCGGCGAAGAATTCGTTCAGATCGAACTCGTCGAACTCGCCCGCGCTCGCCACCGCGACCAGCTCGTCCGGCATCTGGTAGGTCAGCAGCCGCATCTGCGGCAGTGCGCCGTAAGGGTTGCGCTGGCCGGGGTTCGCCCTTGCGAACGCTTCCTTGGCGCGCTGTTCGTCGGTGTAGGTCCAGTTGAAAATCTGCTCCTCGATGAACTCGCCCGTGGCCAGCGCCTTGAACGGTGTGCCCGAGAGATACAGATACGCCCGGGTGGTGATGGGCAGGAATTCGGTTTCCTTTTCCGAGAGCACGGCAAGGTCTTCGTTCACGACCGCCAGCCCCTCGCCGTATTCGATCCCGGCCTCCTTCTTGGCGACCGCCTCGTCCTCGCCCTCGAACAGCTCCTTGGCGGTGTCGCGCCAGGCGCCGAAGTGATACTCGTCGAAGACCACAAGGTCCCAATTGACCGTGTGCAGCCACTCGTTCTTGGGCTTGATGTTCCCCGCCGCATCGCGGCCGAGCAGGTCCTGAAACGAGCCGAAATAG